>CAMAJQ010000057.1 GCA_945835865.1 uncultured Clostridia bacterium | reverse complement strand
GGGCGAAGATCGAGAAGGCGCGGCAGAATTACGATCGTCTTTCCTCCGAACTGAAAAAAATGGTGAGAGGATACGATAAGCTCCGTTATGCGGAGCAGAACTATTACGTTCTCACGCACGAGCCGCAATTCGACGAGTCAAACGTCGTTTCTTCCATGATGATTGCCTCGGATAACCATATCGACACCAACGACTGTACGAATTACGAGGACGGTTCCCCGCAGGACAGGTTCGACGCCGTTTTGCGTTACGCCTCGGAAAAGAAGGCGGACGCCATGCTTCTTATCGGCGATATGACCGACTGGGCAAGGTTCGATCAGACGGAAGATTTGCGGAAAGCCCGTTACCAGATCAATCTGTTCAAGGATTCCGTGCAAAAAAATCTCTTCGGAGTTCCTCTCTTTTTCACTTTCGGCAATCACGACAGTTCGGAAAGCGAAGGAGATTCCAGAGTGAATCTGTTCCGTGAAATTCTGGGGGATTCCTTCTATGCGAACGACGTCAATCGTGCGGAAGAGGAATGGGCGAAGGGATGCAGGCACGCCGTGATTTCAGGGTACGATTTCATTTCTCTTGAATGGGACTATACGGGCGAAAGGCAGAATATTTCTTCCGGTCAACTCGATTGGTTGGAAAAAACGCTGAAAACGATCGTTTCCGATCCGCAAAGAGACAGAAGTCAGCCTCTGTTCGTTCTGTCCCACGTTCCGTTTTCCGATACGGTTTACGGGAGCGGGAATCTTGCGGAGTCCCCGAATAAACAGAGGCTATACTCCATTCTCGCCGGATATCCCGAAATCGTTTTGCTGACGGGACATTCTCACTTTCCGCTGAACAATCAGACTTTCGTTTATCAATCGGATTTTACTCATATTGCATGCTCCTCTACGGCGTATCTGGGTATGGACGGCGCAGGGTATCTCACCGAGGGCGGATATCTGTCCGGAGACAGTCTGATCCCGTACGGGCACACCACTTCGCAAGCAATCTACCTGGAGATCGACGGAAGCGGAAATATCCGCATCACGAGATTGGATATGTCGGAAGGGGGAAAACAGATTCTCGATAAGGTGATCGTACCTGCCGCGGATCCCGTCGGTAAAACGCATCTGAATTATTACACGAATGCCCGCGCGTACAGATACGAAGCGCCGGAATTCGACAACGGCGGGGCTCTCGAAGTCTGCACGTCGTACGAAGACGCCTTTGAGGTGTCTTTCGATACCGTCCTCACGGAAAACGCGGTGCAGTATTACGAAATCACGGCGGAGGACGATAAAGGGGTGCGCGTCTATCGGTCGTACGCGAATAACTGGATGTATCCTCGTCTCGAAGATATGCCGGAAAGAAAAACGGTGCGGATCGACGGGGAAACGCTGACGAGACCCTATCGGGTTTCGGTCGTTGCGGTAGACAGTTACGGTCTGAGGAGTAGGGAAATCGTCTCGATCGCCGTCAGAGACGACGAGGCGGACGCAGCCGCTGCGGAAAGGACGAAAGCCCTCATCTCTGCGATCGGAGAAGTGAACGAAGAGTCCGGGGGGAAAATCGAAGCGGCAAAAACCGCTTACGACGGTTTGCCTTACGAGGTCAAGAGGTTCGTGGATAACGCGTCCGTTCTCGAGGAAGCCGTGCGGAAATATTCCTCGCTTTTCGTTACGCTCGAAGAGTATTACAACATGGCGAAGACGGGAAGAACGGTTGTCGGAAACAATTACTGGGCGGATACCGGAGAACTGAATTATTATAATTCGGGCAAAGGCTTGCAGATCGAATACAGAAACGCTATGCCGAACGTGCGCGTGGGGTTGAGATCCTTTGATCTCGACGGACTTCACCTCCGTTTCGACGGATTGAAAAAAACGGATGATATGCCGGACGGCAGTTATCCCGCCATCGGTTTTATTCTCGGAGGAACGGAACACCCGATGTACACCGAGCCCGTGAAAACGGGGATCCTGCTTTTCCTGGATACGGCAACGGGCAAACTCGAGTGTCACCCGGGGTTCCGTCAGGTCGTAAAAGACCCCGCGCTGACGTATGAAAAACTGAAGGAAGGGAAATGGGACGTCAGGTTCAGCGTAGCGGAAAACGGCGATCTCATCGTCGAGATCGCGGGAAAGAAGGGGAGTGTGGACGCTTCTTACTTCGACGGGTCTTTCACGCTGACCGATCTCTCCGACGCCTATCTCAGCATATCCTGTTGGGTCGATCGCGGATCCTTTGACCTCAGGCTTCTCGCCGCCCACGACGGAGAAAGCGAGTGCCGTCCGGACGAGGAAATTTCTTTTGCGTTGATCGACGAGATCGTTTCGCTTGACAAGGAAATCGGCAAATTCGGCAAGATTACGGAAGACAGCCTGCCCGCCATCGAAAGGGCGGAGAAAAGATACGCCGCCGTCCCGGACAGGTTCAAGTCAATGGTGACCAACGCGGCAAAACTGACGGCGGCGAGAGAAGAATACGAAAGGCTGACCGCAAACGGGGAGGAACAAAGTTCCGGACAATCCTCCGTTTCTTCCGGAAGCGAAAAAAGAGGCTGTAAGGGAATGCTCGGAAACGGGGCTTTACCGACTTATATGTTATCGGCTTATGCGATGATTCTGTCATCGGTGAGAAATAAAAAATCAAAAAGGGGACAAAAAAATGAAGAAAAGTAACAAGGCGGCATCCGTTATCTTTCTGGCTGTCTGTATGATCGTCTGCGTCTTTCTGGGCGTGGCGAATACGGGAGTAAAGGCGGAAGCCGAACTCCGTACGGCAATCTCTTTCGATTTCGAAGACGGCTCTGTGAGCGGATGGGGAAGCAACGGGAATTGCGATCATGAGATCGTTGCGGACGGATATTCCGGAAAGGCTCTGAAATCCACTCTCAAAGAGGGTGAGACGCAGAACAGAATCCAGCGGTATTTTGCGGTCGGAGCCAAAGAGACGATGCAGGAAAACTATACCTATACTTTCTCTTTCCGCGCGAAAGCGGAGCGGGCTTCCGGCATCGAGGGATATTTTTACGTGTACGACGATAAGGGCGGCGTCACGACGGCAAAATTCAGCGCGCCCGCAGACGAACCGGCAAAACTGACGTCGGAATGGAAGAATTATACCTTTTCGATCAGTTTCCGCATCGAAGAAGGAGCCGTCAAGGGGAATCGAGTGTTCACCGACGGTTTTTCCGCAGATTACAGCGGCACGGCGAACGGGGCGGAAAGCGTCACGGAACTTGCCGTCGTTCCCTTTTGCGACGCGAGCGTATGGTATCTTGACGACTACGTCGTAAAGACGGACGCGCCCCTTCCGCCGAGAGAAAAAGACCCCGTTCCCGAGGGGAAACATCTCGTGTTCGAGGACGGTTTCGAGACGGAAGATCATTCGGCGTGGACTTCGAACGGAAATTGCGACCACACGCTTACGAGCGATTGTTATATCGGATCCTACGCCCTGAAATCGAGTCTGAAACAGGGGGAATCCCAAAACAGGATTCAGCGAGAGTTCAAAGTGGGAGAATACGAGACGATAGCCGAAAATGCAGGATACGAGATTTCTTTCTATGCGAAGGCGAAGGCGACCGTCGGACTGAACGCGATCATGTATTTTTACGATCAGGACGACGTCAATATCGGGAGCACTCTTTTCCTGAGTTTTGACTCGGACACCTTCCTTTCTTCCGCCTGGGCGAAGTACGAAATGTTCCTCATGGCGGGCATATCCGACGGAAACCTCAATTTTACCTGGAAGAGAACGGACATGTCGTCTACCGCGTCGGGTTCCTGGGAAGTTCCCGAATCGAGCAAAGCGCTCGGAAGCGTGGTCCTCATTCTCTATACGGGATCGGACGAATGGGTGATGGATGAATTCCGCATGATTTCCGAACGGGAAAAAGCGGAGAAACCGTCGGACGTCGTTTACGGATACGGCGTTCTCGAAAACGATTTCGCCGACGGCACGTACGATCCCTGGAAAGCAAACGGCAACACGAACGCCGTCGTGACGGGAGACGAAACCAAAACGCTTTTACTGACGCCGGCAGACGGAACGGGGGACGTGAGGATCCAGACCAACGTCGCTTACGGAGAGGAAACCGGTCTTCTCATTCCCGCCTTTACGCAATACGTGGACGTTTCCGTAAAAGGAAGCGGGAAATTATACGTTTACGCACAGGTGAATTTCAGCGGGGGTTCCAAAGATATTACGCTTGTGAGCGGAGAAACTCTGACGGACGGCTTCGTCGTCTATTCTTCGGATATCTCCGCCGTCGTGATCGGAGACCGTTTGGAACTCGTATGGCACCGTCCCGATTGGGGTGCCGCGATCACGGCGACGGAAACCGTTTACGAAGGTTGCGCTCTGACTTCCGTCGACTTTATCATCATTGCCGAAGGAGGGGCGGAAATCAGTCTGATCCGCGTCAGACAGAGCATGACCGTTTCGCCCGCAACGGCGGAATTGATCGGCGCGCTTGACGGGATCGGTGAGATCACGAAGGACAGCAAAGCCGAACTTGACGGTTATAAAGCCGTTTACGACGCTCTTCCCGACGAGGAAAAGCCGAAGGTGTTCAACCTCGGCAAACTGTACGACGCATATCGGAAACTGAAACTTTTCGATATCGTCGAAGACGGCAGGATCGAGAGCATTGCGCCCGATTTCTCTTCCGTCAGGTACACGGGGGACGTCCTTCTGCCCGTGGTGGAAGGACTTACGCTCAGGATTTTCGGCGCGGAAGGGGAGGAACTTCTCCCCGTTCTTCCCGGTACGTACGCAATTTACGAGATCGAATATTATCTGAGCGGAGAATCGGTCGGCAGGAGAAGATATGAAACGCCTGCGGAGTTCGTCGTCGGAAAACTGGATAACGACGCGACGGTTCCCGTTTCCGCTCTGGCGATCGACCCCAATTCCGAAACATATATGGCGGGGGATGCCTACGAGGTTGCCGAAGACGAAGCGTTCACCCGCATCCTTCCCAACAGCGGTTACGTTACGCAATATAAAAACGTAGGTCTGTATATCAGGGAAAAGGCGACGCAGATCAGCAACGCGAGCGCGGCGACGAAAGTCGGACTCGAGGCGTATACGGTCACGCTTCCTTCCGGAGAGGAGAGCGAAGGATACACCGTCGTTGCAGTGAGACCGGAGACGCTCGTTCTCAAAAACGGATATTATAAATTCAGAGTTGAATTGAACGAGGGCTACACGGGCGAGATGATCGTAAAAGTCAACGGTGAGATCCTGGAAAACGAAAAGGGCGTTTACGGCGTTTCCGTCACCGAAGATATCGTCGTTACCGCGGAGGGGGCGACCCGTATGATCTTCACCGTTACGACCGAGGTCGCCGAAGGCGTGACCGTCACCCCCGTCGGAGAAGGTTTCCTCGTCCCGTACGGCGGAAGTTTCGGATTTACCGTGACGATCGGGGAAGGATACGGCGTTTCGGAGAGCGGTCTGACCGTGAAGATCGGCGACGATATCCTGACGGAGAAAGACGGGGTTTATACGGTTGAAAGCGTGAAGGGAGAAATCACGATCGCCGTAACGGGGGTTGAAAAAACGGAGACCCCGTCTTCGGAGACGGAAAGCGGCGAATCGGTCGGCAACGGCACGACGGGAGGATGTCTTTCCTCTCTTGGCGGAACGGAGATTTTCGGCGTTCTGTTCTTCGCTGCGGCGGCAGTGACCGTGCGCAAAAAGAAAAAAGGTTGAGGTGCAAGGCGGGCAGAGGATGGGTAAAACCATCCTCCGGAGCCTGCGGGAGTACTATGAAAAAAATAAAAGCCATCATTATGGGGTACGGAGACAGAGGACAGATCTACGCCGGCTATGCGGAAAAGGCGCCCGACCGATTCGAGGTCGTCGGCGTGGTGGATCCGGACCCCATCCGTGCGGAAAAAGCAAAAAAAAGGTTTTCTCTC
>CAMAJQ010000056.1 GCA_945835865.1 uncultured Clostridia bacterium | reverse complement strand
CGTTTAGCAACGGCTATTCCGCTAAACTTATATTAAAACTACTTAATTGTGCTTTTATTATAGCATAAAGTTTACTTTTTTGCAAGTCTATTTTTATAATCAAAAACACTCCAACGTTTTTTAATTTATGGCATAAAAAAACCAACCGAACCGTTTCATAGGTTCGGTTGGATCCGTATTGGTGCGGACAACAGGACTTGAACCTGCACGAGAAATGCCTCATAAGATCCTTAGTCTTATGCGTCTGCCAATTCCGCCATGTCCGCACGTTTGAAGTTGAAACCGACGCTTCAGCCGATTACTTGAATATAATATCAGATTTCTTGCGTAATGTCAACGATTTTTTCATGATAATCCAAAAAATATTTCCGAAAATTTTCCCCTTCTCTCTTGACAGGACCGTGCGGCGTATATTACAATAAAGGGGTGGCAGGTCTTTCTTTCCGGAAAGGAGAAAAGGGTCCGGCGACAGGAAAGAGATAGGAGATGGATTTCCGTTTTTCCGCCCCGCAGGCGCGAAAAAAGGGAGAGATCCGTCGGTCGTATGAAATTTGAAATTCTACTGAAGATGCTGTTTTTGTTTCTTTCGCGGAGAAGGCTCACCGCGTCGTATATCGCCGAACAGTGCGGCATTTCCCGCAGAACGGTTTTCCGTTATATCGAGTCGTTCAGTCTGGCGGGCGTTCCCATCGTCTCCGAGCCGGGGCGCGAGGGCGGATATTACATTGCGGAAACTTATCGGCTCAGTTCCGGTTTTCTCACCGCAAAGGAGTTCGAGGCGACCGTTTCCACCTTATCGTCTTACAACGAGCAGTTCGGAAGCCCCGAACTGACGTCCGTCATCGATAAACTCCGCGCGCTCAGTCGGCTGGACTGTAACGTCGAGGATATGTATATGGGGCATTTCATCATTGACGGTTCTTCCTGGACGGGAAGCGATACCATGCACGCGACGGTCTCTTTTTTTGCCCGCGCCATCGAATCGCGCGATCGCGTCGGTTTCGTCTACCGCGACCGTTTCGGCGGGGAGACCGAGCGCACCGTCGACCCCTATTACGTCGTGCTGAAAGAAGGCGCGTGGTACGTTTACGCCTTCTGTCACCTGCGGGAGGATTTCCGCGTGTTCAAAATCGCCCGCATCCGCTACGCCAATCCCACGGGGGAAAAGTTTGAACGGAGGGAAATCGCCCGTTCCGATCTCGGCTTAGAGAAATTCTTTCAGTCTCTGCCGACCGAACTCATTGAACTCGAATGCGACTCCGCGGGGAAAAACGAACTCGAAGAATGGCTCGGCGTCGACCGCGTGACCGAAAACAGGGACGGCACGGCGTGCGCTTCCGCCTTCTTTCCCGTCGATAAGCATCTCGTTTCCAAAATCCTTTCTTTCGGGGGGACGGTAAGGGTGGTCTCTCCCGAAAAACTGAAGAAAGAGGTTGCCTCGGCGGCGCGTTCCGTTCTGGCAAGCATAAAATAAAGCAAAGAGAGCAATTTACCCCGAAAGGTCCGCCGCAAGAATTTGCAGCGGACCTTTCGTCTGTTCTGATCAAAAATTTATCTATAAGCCGATAAACGGATATTTAATTGAGATTTAAGCCTGCGGGCGGAAAATCATTGCGCCGCCCTTGACGACGGAGACGTCGAAGTCGATCCCGTCGTACAGTTCCCCGTCGATCTGAATGGTCACGGGGGAGTCGAATTCGACGCGTACGTTTTCCGTGCGGCGGAAAGAGATAAAGTCCTGGCCGAGGATCTTACCCTGCATCAGTTTGACGAAGGCGAAGGGAATCCGGATCTTTTTCATTTTCCCCGCGACGACGAAATCGAGCGATCCGTCGTCGATTTCGGCTTCCGGGCACATCCGTATGCCGCCGCCGAAACGCTTGCCGTTGCCGATACAGGCGATCAGCGCTTCTTTCCGGACCGTCTCTCCGTTTTCGGGAAGACGGAAAGAGTAAAAACGGAATTTGATCAGGCTGACGATGAGAGAGATGAGATATTGCGCCTTTCCTTTCAGGATTTTGCTCCTGCGGCACCGTTTCAGGATGTCCACGTCGATTCCCGTTCCGATGATGTTCAGACCCTTTACGCCGTCGCAGACCATATAGTCCGTCGGGACGGCTTTCCCTTCGAGGAGAAGTTCCACCGCTTTTTCGGGGTCGCCCGGGATCTTTGCCGTCGCGGCGAAATCGTTGCCGCTTCCGCAGGGGATGATCCCGAATTGTACGTTTTCCGGATCGATCCCGTTAAAGACCTCGTGCACGGTGCCGTCTCCGCCGACCGCGACGATCTTCTTCTGCCCTTCCTCGGAGAGTTTTTTCGCGATCTCCGTTCCTTCTCCCGGCCGGGAGGTGTAGTAAAAGGCGTGCGGGACCCCTTTTTTCTCGAGGATCTCTTTTATCTTTGCGGCGATTTTCGCCGCCTTTCCGCGGTTGGCTTGCGGGTTGATAATAAAACAAAACATCTTTTCACCGTTCGTCCTTCGTTCGATCAAAGACCATTATACTTTAATTTTGCAAAAAAAACAAGGAATTTCAATGCGTTTTGAGAAGTTTCCGGCGAAAATCGGAAAGGACGCCTCCGGAAGGCTTTGTCCTTCAGCGTTTTTTTGCGGTTTTTCCGGGAGGAGAAGAGGATGGTCCACCGTCTCTTCGGGGAGAAAAGTAAACCGTAAATAAACTTTTCCCGAAAAAAATCAGATAAGACGGGATAAAAACGAAAAATTTTTCCGATCGGCTTGACTTTATTCTGCTGAAATTATATAATATATCCCGTAAATAAACGGCGTACGCTCGCGTACGCGCGCCTGAAAACAGGGGGGCAACCGGTTGCGGCACGGCCGCACGGCGGTTTTTTCCGGGGGAAGGCGCGATAGCGGGGGGTCGCCGGGCACACAGGAGTCAAAGTTATGGGTAAGCTTTTCAGAAGAATCGTCTGTTTTCTTCTCGGAATGATCGTCGGGCTCACCGGGACCGTAGCGTCGACTGCCGGCACGCTGTACTATCTGTACGGCAACGTGACGGTGGAGAACGTTGCGAACAACGTGGAAGAACTCGGCGAATTCAACGGGTATTCCGCGGAGGACATCGTCGGCTTTTTACAGAAAGCCGTCGCTTCTCCGGACAGTTACACGCTGAAAGATCTGGAAGACAAGATGGGGGTGGACTTCGTCAATCTCGTCAACCGGCTTGCGGGAACTACCGTCATCAAAGACGGGGAAGAGAACAGCAAGTACGTGGACGACCTGAAAACGGTCTCTCTTTTCACCTTGCTGACCGATCAGGGGTTCGCGAAGTTCGTATCCGACCTTCCGGTCGGCGCGGTCCTCGCGTTTCTCCCCGACAATATCATCTCCGAACAGGAAAGGGCAAAACTCAGGAGATATACGGTCGGACAGTTGATCGCGACCGACGAGTTCACGGGGCAGAAAGGCGTTTTCTCGGCGCTCCGCGACATTTCGCTCGGCGGTCTGCTTCCCACTCTGTTTGATTACGTAGACGGAGAATACGTCGCGAAGGATTCGCAGAACAAGCCTCTCGAACTCCTTGCCAACGTCAAGATGGGGGCGATCATCGACACTTTCGTGACGAAATCTTCCGACCTTCCGACGGAGATCGTGGAAGGCGGGCTCTCTTCGGTCGGCAGTTCTTCCGTCGGCGAACTGATCGGTAAGGCGGTGACCGACGAGCAGATCGTCTCCCGTATCGATTCTCTGTTCAACGGCATCAAGATACGCGATCTGTTCACGAAAGACGCCGAGACGGGCAAATACGTCTTCTCGATCGAAAACCTGACGGACAACATCCGCATCGGCGGCGTGATCGGCTATACATATAACGAAGAGGACGGCAAGTGGTACACGGACGCGGAGATGACGACTCCCGCCAAAGGTATTCTCAAAGTGATCTCTTCTCTCGACGTTACGACCTTCTACCTTGCGATCAAGGACGAGGGTACGGCTGCGGAAAAGATCCAGAAGATCCTGAACGGCTTCGGCGAATTCAGCATCGGGGATATTTTCGAGACGATCGGCTTCGAAAAAGGCGAAGACGGACTGTGGTATAAAGACGGCAACGCCATCAACAGCACGCTCGTCTCCGCGCTGCTCGAACTCTCCGTCCGCGACGTCGTCGGAGAAGGTGAACTGACCGCAAAACAGATCGTTCAGAACCTCACCTCCGCTCTCGAGGGCTACTTCGGCGACATGACGGTCGGCGAAGGGCTCGGCGAACTCTTCGGCGTGGTGAAGAACGAAAACGGCGAATACGTTTACAAAGACGAATCCAAGGGCGAACTCAATCCTCTCCTCAAAGCCGTCTGCACCGTCAAGGTGGCGGACTTCTTTGCGGAACTTGCGAAAGGCGAGACCATTTCCGTCGAAACGGTCCTCTCCATCTTTAAAAACGCTTTCGCGGGGCTCCGTCTCGGCGACGTGCTGGGCATGAAGTACGCCGACGGCAAATGGTACGACGCCAACGGAAACGAAACCAATCAATATCTCGGCGTCCTCTGCGATCTCGAACTGACGGCGATTTTCGCGATCGTGGAAAATCCCGGATCCGCCTCGGCGATCGTCAAGGGATTCCTGCCCGACCTGACTCTCGGCAACCTTGCCGTCGCGCTTCTGAACTTCGGTGCGGAGGGCGAAGGCGAAGATACGAAATATTACACCAAATCCGACGATATGAGCGAGGCGACCGCCCTTTCGGACGGGCTGAACCGCCTGCTCAACATCGAGATCTGGAAGTTCGTTGCGGGGTTCGATAAGAACAGCGATTTCGACCTTCTCGACGCGATCGGGGATATCACGGTGGGCGACGCCCTCAACTTCCGTCTCGGCGAAGACGGCGTGTGGTATTTCCGCAATTCCGCTGTCAAGCAGGGCAACGCCGTCTATTTCCCCGGCGCGGCGGGCAAACTGCTCGGATACCGTCTCGGCGACCTGTTCGATCCCGCGATCCAGGCGAGCGAATTCGTCGACGATCTCAAGACGATCACCGTCGGCGGGATATTCCAGACCCTTCTCGGCATCAAGGTAAACGAGGACGGTACGACGGAATCGCTCAACGGCGTTCCTTCGAATAAGGCGTTCGACGTCATCTGCGGTTGCACGATCTCCATTCAGGATATCATTTCCTCCATCAAAGGCGAACAGAAACTCAACGTCGAGGAAGAACTTCATAAATTGTTCGACGGGGTCCGCATCGGCGAATTCCTCGCGCAGCCCCTTTCGATCGAAGAGAACGAAGAGGGGATTCTGACGAGCGCGAAAACGGAGAAACTGAACGGCGTTCTCAACCTCGTCTATAATTTCGATTGCGGCAATCTCATAACTTATATATATAGTATTGTCAACAAGCAGACTCTCACCGTCGACGATATTCTCGACGACGTGTTTGCGGGTCCGTTTGCCGATTACGAGATCGGCGATCTGATCGCTCCCGCCATCGGGCTTTCCAAGGAAGGCGGAGTATGGATCAAGGACGGCAAAACGCTCAAGAAAGCGGTCGATTCTCTCTTCTCCGTCAAGGTCCGGGAGACGATCGGCAAACTCGCTTCCAAAGACAGCCTGTCCGACAAAATCGACTATCTGGTCGGTCTCTTCGAGGGCGTGGGGGTCGGCGATATCGTCGCTCTCTTTGCCGACGTGAGCAAGACGGGAGACGACTGGTCGGTCAACGGAAAGAAAATGCTTCCCTTCGTTTCCAACGCGCTCGATATCGACTCCGTTGCGGTCAAGGGATATATCGACGAATTCAGAAAGAGTCCGAAGGCGGGGGCGTTCGCCGTCGTGAAGGACTTGTTTGAAGAACTGACCGTCGGAGAATGTTTCCCCGATCTCAATTCTTCCAATCCGGCGCTTACCAAGCTCCTCGGCACCGTCGTGACCGAAGTATTCGGTTACGAACTGGATATCGAAGGGTACACCGACGCGACCTTCCCCGAAGTGACGGGCG
>CAMAJQ010000055.1 GCA_945835865.1 uncultured Clostridia bacterium | reverse complement strand
GACGGGCTGAAAAAGGGAACGGTCGCAGGCAAGGGCGCCGTCAATAACCGGATGACGAACTATCTTTGCAAACTTCTGGAAAAGAACGGTATTCCCACCCATATCGTGGAAGAACTCAACGACAGAGAGACGCTCGTAAAGAAGGTTTCCATCGTTCCGCTCGAAGTGATCGTCCGCAACGTTTCGGCGGGGTCCTTCGCCAAGCGTTACGGCGTGGAAGAGGGCATCGCGTTCAAGCGTCCCACCATCGAATTTTCCTACAAGAACGACGAACTGCACGATCCCCTGCTCAACGAATATCACGCGCTCGCCCTCGGTCTCGCCACCGAAGAGGAAATTTCCCGCATCAAATCCATGGCGTTTCAGATCAACGAGATCCTGAAAGAGTATTTCCTCTCCCTCAACGTGAAACTTATCGACTTTAAACTCGAATTCGGCAGACTGCCCGACGGAAGCATTATTCTGGCGGACGAAATCTCCCCCGACACCTGCCGCTTCTGGGACGCGAAGACCAACGAGAAACTCGATAAAGACCGCTTCCGCAGAGACATGGGCGGCGTTGAGGACGCGTACAGAGAAATGATGAAGCGGGTATTCGGTTAAAACGACCCGCCGATCCGTCGGAAAAAGCAATTTCGTGAGGAAAACAACAGACTATGAGTAATTTAAGAGAAGAGTGCGGCGTTTTCGGCGTATTTTCCGAAAAGACGACGAACGTTGCAGGCACCGCGTATTACGGACTGTTCGCCCTGCAACACCGCGGACAGGAATCGTGCGGGATCGTCGTGAACGACGACGGCGTGTTCGCTTCCTACAAGGACGTCGGTCTCGTCAACGACGTGTTCACCCCCGAAAACCTCTCTTCGCTCGGCGAAGGCAACATCGCCGTGGGACACGTCCGCTACGGTACGACGGGCACCAACGACCGCGCCAACGCGCAGCCCATCGTCGTCAACCACGTCAAAGGAAGAATGGCTCTCGCACACAACGGCAACCTGGTCAATTCCGCCGAACTCCGTCGGGAACTTGAACTTCAGGGGTCCATCTTCCACACGACGAGCGACACCGAAGTCATCTCCTATATCATCACCAAAGCGAGGCTGACCGCCCCCTCCATCGAAGACGCGGTGAGCGCGGCGATGGATAAACTCAAGGGCGCCTATTCTCTCGTGATCACCTCTCCCTCGAAACTGATCGCCGTCCGCGACGAAAACGGTTTCCGCCCTCTCTGCTACGGCAAGACGGAAGACGGGAGATACGTCGTCGCTTCCGAGAGTTGCGCGCTCGACGCGGTCGGCGCGGAATTCATCCGCGACGTGCGCCCCGGGGAGATCGTCGTCTTCGATAAAAACGGCGTCCGCTCTCTCGACGGGCATTGCGGAAAAGCCCCGCACACCCTCTGCGTGTTCGAATACATCTATTTCGCCCGTCCCGATTCCGTCATCGAGGGATGCTGCGTCCACACCGCGAGAATGCGCGCGGGCGCCTTCCTCGCCCTCGAACATCCCGTTCAGGCGGACGTCGTCATCGGCGTTCCCGATTCGGGGATCGACGCGGCGATCGGCTATTCCAAACAATCGGGCATTCCCTACGAATTGGGATTCATCAAGAACAAATATATCGGCAGGACCTTCATCGCCCCCGGTCAGAAAAGCCGGGAGGATAAGGTGAAGATCAAACTCAACCCCATTCCGGACGTCGTCCGCGGCAAGCGGGTCGTCATGATCGACGATTCCATCGTGCGCGGAACGACGAGCGCACGCATCGTCAAACTGCTCCGCGAAGCGGGCGCGAAAGAGATCCATATGCGCGTTTCCGCTCCTCCCTTCACCAACCCCTGCTATTACGGTACGGACATCGATTCGCGCGAGAACCTCATCGCCTGCCGGCACACCGTAGAGGAGATCGCGAAGCTGATCGGCGTGGATTCTCTCGGTTACCTCAGTTTAAACAGCGTGAAACAGATCGCCAAGGGGATCAACGGGACGGGTTACTGCACGTCCTGTTTCGACGGCGTTTATCCGACGGACGTTCCCGCCGCGCCGAAGAAAAACCGTTTTGAAACCAAAATTTCGGAAAACAACAAGGATTAAAAGGAGATAACATGAAAGATTCTCATTCCAAAGCGTACGCGGAAGCGGGCGTCGATATCACCGCGGGCTACAAGGCGGTCGAGCTGATGAAAAAACACGTCGCCCGCACGATGACCTCCGGCGTCTGTTCTGACGTGGGCGGCTTCGGCGGACTCTTCGAACTCGACGTGAAGGGCATGGAACGCCCCGTGCTCGTCAGCGGGACGGACGGCGTCGGCACCAAACTCAAAATCGCCTTCCTTCTGGATAAACACGACACGGTCGGCATCGACTGCGTGGCGATGTGCGTCAACGACGTGATCTGCTGCGGAGCGAAACCCCTTTTCTTCCTCGATTACGTCGCCTGCGGCAAAAACGTTCCCGAACGCATCGCGGACGTCGTCAAGGGCGTTGCGGAAGGCTGCGTACAGAGCGGAGCCGCCCTCATCGGCGGCGAAACGGCGGAAATGCCCGGTTTCTACCCCGAAAACGAATACGATCTTGCCGGATTCGCCGTGGGGGCAGTCGATAAAAAGAACATCCTCGACAACCGTTCCATGAAAGAAGGGGACGTCGTCATCGCCCTCCCCTCGAGCGGCGTGCACTCCAACGGTTTCTCCCTCGTCAGA
The DNA here is from genome assembly GCA_945835865.1 of uncultured Clostridia bacterium. Taxonomy (GTDB): domain Bacteria; phylum Bacillota; class Clostridia; order Christensenellales; family Borkfalkiaceae; genus UBA10281. The sequence continues at coordinate 3,316 of CAMAJQ010000055.1, read as the reverse complement.
AAGGTCTTCGACGTGGAGAACCGCGATCTGAGATCCCCCGTCGCCGAACTCGGCGGCGCGTCTCTCGGAGAGACCCTGCTCACCCCGACGAAAATCTACGTCAAACCTATGCTCGCCCTCTTCGACGCGGTAAAGGTCAAAGGGGTTTCCCATATCACGGGCGGAGGTTTTTACGAGAACATTCCGCGCAGCATCCCCGACGGACTCGGTGCGGAGATCGTCAAAGACAGCGTGAAGATCCTTCCGATCTTCCGCCTCATTCAGCAGGAAGGCAATATTTCCGAACGGGATATGTTCAACACCTTCAATATGGGCGTCGGCATGAGCGTGACCGTCGCGAAAGAGGACGAAGAGAAAGCCCTCTCCGTTCTCCGCGCCAACGGCGAAGACGCCTACGTCATCGGAAAGATCGTCCGCTCGGACAAAAAGGTCGTCCTCGTATGAACGGTAAGGGCATCCGGGACGGAAAAGTCAACGTCTGCGTGTTCGTTTCGGGCGGGGGGACCAACCTCCAGGCTCTTCTCGACGCCGCAAAAGAAGGAAAAAATCCGTCCTGCCGTTTCTGCCTCGTCGTCTCCGACAAGGCGGACGCTTACGCCCTGACGCGCGCGGCGGACGCAGGCGTCGAAACCGCCGTCGTCGACTATAAAAAGGCGGGCTCGCGGGAGAACTTCGAAAAAAGTCTCCTCGCCCTTCTGGAAGAAAAGGGGATCGGCGTGATCGTCCTTGCGGGGTTTCTGCGCATTCTCAGCAAAGATTTCGTCCGCCGCTATGAAAACAGGATCCTCAACGTGCACCCCTCCCTTATCCCCTCTTTCTGCGGGGAAGGCTATTACGGACTGCACGTACACGAAGCCGCGCTCGCCCGCGGCGTGAAGGTGACGGGAGCAACCGTTCACCTCGTCAACGAAATCCCGGACGGCGGCGAGATCGTCATGCAGAAAGCCGTCGCGGTGCAGGAAGGCGACACGCCCGAAATCCTGCAGAAGCGGGTCATGCGCGAAGCGGAGTGGATCCTTCTGCCCGCCGCGACCGAACGGATCTGCTTCTCCCTTCTGCAAACGGAAAACAAGGAGAACGAAGAATGAATCACTACCGAACGGCAAACGCGGCGGAACTGATCGCAGGGCTGACTTATCCCGGAAGAGGGATCGTGATCGGCACGACTCCCGACGGAAAACACGCCGTCGCCGCATATTTCATCACGGGGAGAAGCGATAACAGCCGGAACCGCGTTTTCGAGATCACCCCGGAGGGGGGCGTGAGGACCAAACCCTTCGATTGCGATAAGGTGGAAGATCCTTCCCTCATCATCTACAACGCCGTCCGCCCCGCGGGTAATTCCCTCGTCGTGACGAACGGCGATCAGACGGATACGGTATGCGAAGGACTTGCCGCCGACAAGACCTTTACGGAGGCTCTTGCCGCCCGACGCTTTGAACCGGACGCGCCCAACTTCACCCCGCGCATCAGCGGAGTCCTCTCCTTCGAAGGCTCTTTCCGCTATGAAATGAGCATTCTCAAAAGCATAGACGAAGATGGCACCGATTGCGCGCGCTATACGTTTTCCTACCCTTCGAAAGCGGGGCTCGGGCACTTTATCCGCACGTACGAAGACGACGGAAATCCCCTTCCGACCTTCTGCGGAGAGCCCGTGCGCATCGCGACGGAAAACGATATCGACGTTTTTACGCAGGCGGTCTGGAACGCTCTGAACGAAAATAACCGGATCTCCCTCTACGTCCGCTACGTTTCCACGGAGAGCGGAAAATACGAGGAGAGGCTGATCAATAAACATCAATAAGCCGATAAACGACCCTTCCGATCGGTTTTTACGATTTGACGGAAGACAAACGGAGAATAAAGAATGAAAGAATTCGAACTGAAATACGGTTGCAACCCCAACCAGAAACCCGCGAGAATTTACATGGAAAACGGCGAAGATCTTCCCGTGGAGATCCTCAACGGGAAACCGGGCTATATCAATTTTCTCGACGCGCTCAACTCCTGGCAACTCGTTAAGGAACTGAAAGAGGCTCTCTCCTCGCCCGCGGCGGCGTCCTTCAAGCACGTCAGCCCTTCGGGTGCGGCGATCGGGCTTCCCCTTTCCGAAAAGGTCGCGAAAGCGTGTTTCGTGGACGACGTGGAGGGACTCAACGATTCCCCTCTCGCCTGCGCTTACGCGAGGGCACGCGGGACCGACCGTATGTGCTCTTTCGGAGATTGGGTCGCCCTGTCCGACGAATGCGATCTCGTGACGGCGAAAATCCTCGCCCGCGAAGTCTCCGACGGCGTGATCGCCCCCTCCTATTCCCCCGAAGCGCTCGAACTTCTGAAAAGCAAGCGCAAGGGCGGGTATAATATCGTAAAAATCGACCCCTCGTACGTCCCTGCGCCGAAGGAGAAAAAACAGGTGTTCGGCGTGACTTTCGAACAGGGGCGCAACGACTGCAAAATCGACGCCTCCCTCCTCGGAAACGTCGTGACGCGCAATAAGGATCTTCCCGAAGAGGCGAAGAGAGACCTCGTCGTCTCCCTCATCACCCTGAAATACACGCAATCCAACTCCGTCTGCTACGCGCACGACGGACAGGCGATCGGCGTCGGCGCGGGTCAGCAATCCCGCATTCACTGCACGCGGCTCGCGGGGAGCAAAGCAGACACCTGGTTCCTCCGTCAGGCGGACAAGGTCCTCGATCTTCCCTTCCTGCCCGAACTTCCCCGCCCCGACAGAAACAACGTCGTCGACGGCTATATCAACCGCAACGAGGAAGACGTGTGCGCGGACGGCGTATGGCAGAAATATTTTACCCGTCGGCCCGACCCCTTCACCGACGAAGAGATCCGGGAATACCTGTCGGGTCTTCGCGGCGTATCGCTCGGCTCGGACGCTTTCTTCCCCTTCGACGACAACGTCGACCGCGCATACCGGAGCGGCGTTTCCTATATCGCCCAGCCGGGCGGTTCCATCCGCGATCAACTCGTCATCGACCGCTGCGACCGTTACGGCATTGCGATGGCGTTCACGGGTCTGAGGCTTTTCCATCACTGAAAATAATTCCGTTAAGCGGCTTATACGCCGTTTACCGATCGATCTGACAAGGAGAACGACGAGATGAAGATCATGGTCGTCGGCGGCGGAGGAAGAGAACACGCCGTCGTGAAGAAACTGAAGGAAAACCCCCGGGTGACTGAAATTTACGTCCTGCCGGGCAACGGCGGCATCGCGAGGGACGCGGTATGCGTGCCGATCGGAGCGAAGGATATTCCCGCCATCGTTAATTTCGCAAAGGAGAGAAAAATCGAATACGCCGTA
>CAMAJQ010000054.1 GCA_945835865.1 uncultured Clostridia bacterium | reverse complement strand
CCGTATCCGTTTTCCTTCTTTTCCCCGACGACCGCCCCGGACGAGGCGGTCTGTCCGCCTTCTTCTTCGGGCAGACTTTCCGTTGCTTTCTGCATAATAGACCTTCTTTTTCTTCCTGCCGCATAGAGCCCCGTCTATGGTCTCTTCGGTCAGCCTATGTATCATAGCACAATTTCGGGAAAAAGTCATCTGTTTCAAACCCCTTTTTTCCCGAACCGCAAAAAGAGAAAAAAATTTTTTTCTCTTCCCCGTCCGACAGCCGGAAAGGAAGAGGTTTTTTCGCTTTTTTTTCGATAAATCTCGCGATACCCCCTCAAAAAAGTAGAAAAAGAATCCCGAATGTGATACAATAGTGGAATCAAGACCGGTCCACGGAGGCAAAACGGCTATGGATATGAAAAAAATCGAAAGCAAATGGCAACGGAAATGGGAGGAGGAAAAACTCTATTCCTTCAACAAAAAGAATATCGACAAGAAGTTCTACTGTCTGGAAATGTTCTCTTATCCGTCCGCTTCCAAACTTCACCTGGGGCATTGGTATAACTACGGCCTGACCGACAGTTTCGCCCGCTATCAGAAAATGAAAGGCTACGAAGTCTTCGAGCCTATGGGGTTCGACGCCTTCGGTCTCCCCGCCGAAAACTACGCCATCAAGACGGGCATCCATCCCGAAACCTCCACTCTTTCCAACATCGAGACGATGGAAAAACAACTCAAAGCCATGGGCGCGATGTTCGATTGGGACGCCGAGATCAAAACCTGTATGCCCGATTATTATAAATGGACGCAGTGGCTTTTCCTCAAACTGTACGATCGCGGTCTCGCGTACCGCAAAGCCGCGCCCGTCAACTGGTGTCCGAAATGCCAGACCGTTCTCGCCAACGAACAGGCGACGGAAGGCGTGTGCGAACGCTGCGGCACGCAGGTGATCAAAAAAGATCTCACGCAGTGGTTTTTCAAAATCACCGATTACGCCGAGGAACTGCTCAACGGGCTTGACGGACTCGACTGGCCGGAAAAGACCAAACTCATGCAGAAGAACTGGATCGGCAAATCCACGGGAGGAGAAATCCTCTTCCGGACGGAAAGCGGCGAGAGTTTCCGCGTCTTCACCACCCGCGCGGACACCCTGTTCGGCGTATCCTACGTCGTTCTCGCGCCCGAACATCCTCTCGTGAAAAAAATCATGACGAAGGACAGGGAAAAAGACGTGCTCGCCTATATCGAGGAGACGGCGAAACAGAACGAGATCGACCGCCTTTCCACCACCCGCGAGAAAACGGGCGTGTTTACGGGCGCGTACGCGATCAACCCTGCCAACGGCAAAAAAGTCCCCGTATACGCGGCGGATTACGTGCTTTACTCTTACGGGACGGGCGCCGTTATGGGCGTGCCCGCTCACGACGAGAGAGACTTCCTCTTCGCGCAGAAATACGGTCTGCCCGTGAACGTCGTCGTGAAAAATCCCTCGGGAGACGAATCCCTTCCCTACTGCGAAGACGGCGTTCTCACCGACAGCGGAGAATTCGACGGCATGACGAGCGCGGAGGCGCGCAAAGCCGTTCTCGCCAGACTCGCCTCGGAGGAAAAAGGCGGAGAAAAGACCAATTACCGACTCAGAGACTGGCTTGTATCCCGTCAGAGATACTGGGGCGCGCCCATTCCCGTCGTGCACTGCCCGAAATGCGGCATCGTTCCCGTTCCCTATCAGGACCTTCCCGTTCTTCTTCCCAAAGACGTGGAATTCCGTCCGGACGGCGAATCCCCCCTCGCGAAGTGTTCTTCCTTTATGAACGTGAAATGCCCCTGCTGCGGCGGGGACGCAAAGCGCGATCCCGACACCCTGGACACCTTCGTGTGTTCGAGCTGGTATTATCTGCGCTATCCCGACAATAAAAACGACGAGATGCCCTTCGACCCCGAAATCGTCAACAAGATGCTTCCCGTCGACCGTTACGTAGGCGGTCCCGAACACGCCTGCATGCACCTTCTCTACGCGCGTTTCATCACCAAAGCCCTGCGCGACATGGGATATCTCAAATTCGACGAGCCCTTCCGCGCCCTTACCCATCAGGGCATCATCCTCGGACCGGACGGCTACCGCATGAGCAAAACACGCGGAAACGTCGTCTCTCCGGACACCTATATCGACGCGTACGGTTCGGACGTCTTCCGGCTCTATCTCATGTTCGGCTTCGACTACACCGCCGGCGGCCCGTGGGACGACAACGGCATCAAATCCATCGCCAAATTCGTCGACCGCGTGGAGAGGATCGTCACCAAGGTCAACGGGTACATTCCCGAAAAAGAATACGTCCCCGATAAGGACGCGAAGGATCTTCTCTTCGCCCAAGCTTATTGCGTGAAGAACGTCGACCGCAATATGAGCGACTTTTCCTTCAACACCGCCGTGGCGAGGCTGATGGAATTCGTCACCGCGATCTACAAGTACGACGGACTGCCGAACAAGATCAACGCCGTTCTGCTCAAAGCGATCGACACGCTCATCCTTCTTCTCGCCCCCTGCACCCCGCATTTCGCCGAAGAACTCTGGGAGATGAGAGGCAACGATCAATCCGTTTTCCTGTCCCCCTATCCCGTCTGCGACGAGGCGGCGCTCGCGAAGGACGAGATCGAACTCGCCGTGCAGATCAACAGCAAAGTCAAATGCAAGATCAACGTTTCCAAAGACGCCGACGACGAAGCCGTGAAAGCCGCCGCGCTTGCGGATGAAACTTTTTCGAAGATCCTCGGCGGAAAACAGATCGTCAAATGCATCGTCGTCAAAGGACGTCTGGTCAATTTCATCGTCAGATAACCGTCCGATACGGAACTCATCGAATCCGGAAAAGGGGAAGAGAACGTTTTACCGCTCTCTTCCCCCCTTTTTTTTGCGCACGCAGCCTTTTTGATTTTTTATAAAAGCACGGAAAACGTACGTTTCCCGTCTGACGGCGATTTTCAGTCCTCGTCCACGCGCTCGATCGACCGTATGAAATCGTGTTCCTGCAATATCCTGCACAGTTTTTCCGAACGCTCTTCGTTTTCCGTCACGAGTCTGACGCTGTAAATGATTTTTCCGTCTTCCCGACGGATCTGAAGTTTATTGAAACGTTCCACCCGAAAGAGTTCCTTCACGATGCGGTTCTCGTCCGTTTTCTGTTCAAAAACGATGCTCAGCGCGTAAGTCTTCTTCGTGCGGAACAATCTGACGTTCAGATGAAAGAGCGCCTGAAAGCCGATGACGACTGCCGTAGCCGCCGCCGCGACGAGATACATGCCCGCGCCGCAGGCAAGCCCGACCCCCGCCGTCGCCCAGACGCCCGCGGCGGTCGTCAGACCGTGTACGGCGTTTTTCCGATAGACGATCATACCCGCGCCGAGAAAGCCGATCCCCGTGACGACCTGCGCCGCAATGCGGGAAGGATCGCCGACCGTCGATCCGTCGGCGGAAAGATCGGCAAAACCGTATTTGGAAACGACGGTCATCAGCGCCGCACCGATACAGACGACGGTGTGCGTTCTGATACCCGCCTCTTTGCTGCGGAATTTCCGCTCGAGTCCGATCAGAAAGCCGAGAACCGCCGAAAACACGATATTGAAAATCAAAATGAGCTCTTTTTCCATCATCCCTTCTTCCTCCCGTTTTTTTTGCGGAAAAACGAAACCAAATCGCGGTTGAAAACGAACGAATAAGCGCGTATATGCCGATAAAACGCATATTTAATGCGAAATGCCCCCGGAACGGCGGGGTTACGGCAGGCAATGTCCCGCCGCACGGTAGATCTCGTACCATTCCGAACGGGTGAGGGTCACGTCCGCGGCCTTGCATATCTCGGTCAGGCGGACGGGATTCATCGTCCCCGCAATCACCTGCATGCCCGCCGGATGACGGAGGATCCACGCGGCAGCCACCCCCGTTTTCGTCAATCCGTATTTTTCACCGATTTCGGCAAGTTTTGCGTTCAGCGCGGGGAAGTCTTCGTTATCGATAAACGAGCCCTTGAAAAATCCGTACTGAAAGGGCGACCACGCCTGAACGGTCATCTTTTTGATACGGCTGTATTCCAGAACTCCGCCGTCGTGCATCTGCGATTCCTCGTTTTTCATGTTCGCGTTCATTCCGGACGTTACCATGCCGGCTTCCGTCACCGAAAACTGCAACTGATTGACGACGAGCGGCTGTTTTACCGCCGTTTTCAGCAGTTCGATCTGCATCGGATTGTGGTTGGACACCCCGAAACGGCGCACTTTCCCGCTCGATTCCAACTCGTCGAACGCCTCGGCTACCTCCTCGGGTTCCATCAGCGTATCGGGACGGTGAAGGAGGAGAAAATCCACGTAGTCCACCCCCAGGCGGGAAAGACTTCCTTCTACCGACCGCACGATATGCTCTTTCGAGAAATCGTATTGTCCGTCGTGAATGGCGCATTTCGTCTGCAAAAACAGTTTTTCTCTCTCTCCCTTATGCCGTTTGAGATAGCCGCCGAACAGCCGCTCGGAATCGCCTTTTCCGTAGATATCCGCATGGTCGAAAAAGTTGATCCCGTTTTCCGACGCGCATCCGACGATCTCGTCCACCTTCTTTTCTTCCAGCCCGGCCATTCTCATGCATCCCAGAGAGACGGCGGACGCGGATACCCCGCCGACCGTAACGTATTTCATCGTGACCTCCGTTTGAATTTTTATTTTCCTTCCGGAAAGGAAAGCCGTCGGTATCTTTTCCGGACTTTTTCACGTTTGCTTTCGCTCCGTTGCGAAAAAGAACTTATCGTCCTTCTCCGCCCTCTTTCGTCAACGCGCCCAACAGCGCCGCACACCCCTCGGCGATATCCCGGTAAGCGACGTCGAATCTGCCGGAATACCACGGATCGGCGACCTCTCCGCCGCGGTCGGTATACTCCGTCAGTTTACGCACTTTTCCGTCCGGATCGCCGCCGAAACTGCGGAGCATATTCCGCACGTTCGCGTCGTCCATGCCGATAAAAAGATCGTATCTGCCGTAATCTCTCTTCTTGATCTGCACCGCACGCCTGTCCTCGAAGCGAATCCCGTGCTTTGCGAGTTCCGCTTTCGCCGGCGGATAGACGGGATTGCCGACGCCGTTTAAGATCTCTTCCGTGCTCGTTGCGGAGGACGCGACCGAAAAGCGGTCCGCCGCGCCGCGTTTTGCGGCAAGGTCTTTGAAGATAAACTCCGCCATCGGACTACGGCAGATATTGCCGTGACAGACGAACATGATCCGGATCCGGTTCCTGTCGCCGAAGACGCCGCAAGACTCTTTCGTCATGTCCTATTTCCTCTTTTACAATCGTATAAGTTCTTTATTCGTATATTTTATCATAAAGCGTCACTTCAGGATCTTTGCGATGATCCAGACCTGCATGCGCTGCGGGAGAGCGTTCAGAAGCCGGAGCAGGAAATTGCGGTTTACGTTATAGACGTACTTCGCGCGCTTTGCCGAAACCGCCCGGAAAGCGACGTCGGCAATCTTTTCGGGAAGAACGTTTTTCGTCTCGACCGAATCGACCACGCGGCGGAAATGATCCGCGTTATAAGAATAGCGTTTCGTCTTTTTACAGAAATCTTCGAGCGCCGCCGTTGACGCGCCGAGCATTCCCGTCTTCACCGCGCCGGGGCGTATCACGCTGACCAATATACCGTGAAGATTCAGTTCCATCCGGAGGGAATAAGCGTATTTTTCCACAGCACTCTTGGTGATTGCGTAAAGCCCCGTGAACGGAAGGGGATCGAGCGGGGCAAGCTCGCTCGACGTGACGACGATCCTCCCGCCCTTTTCCATCATCGGCACGAACGCTTTGTTGACGCGATAGATGCCGAAAAGATTGATATTGAATATCCGGACGAACGCTTCCTCGGAAATCTCGATCAGCGAATCGAGATGATAGATCCCTGCAAAATGCACGATAGCGTCCAGTTTTTCCGTCCTCGCCTGAATCCCCGCAAGGACTTCGCCGACCGACGATTCGTCGGTGATATCGGCGCAAAAATAGTCGATCGGCAGATCGCACGACGGAAGGCGGTCCATGCCGAAAACACGGAATCCCGCATCTGCGAATTTCTTCGCGGCGGCA
>CAMAJQ010000053.1 GCA_945835865.1 uncultured Clostridia bacterium | reverse complement strand
GACGTTGCCGGAGTCCCACATATCTCCTTCGCCTTTCAGGAGTGTTTCCTCTGCGGAAGAAACCCTGATCCGGTAAAACGTCTGCGTGAAGTTGTCTCCTTCGTATGCGAATGAAAACGACGGAGCGGCGCTTTCGGTCAGGAGGGGGTTTTTTCTGTAATCGGTTTTCAAATCAATCAATCGGATCATGCTACACCTTTTCTTTTTTTCATTGCCGGGAACAATACGCCAAGAAGGGCGATCGTTCCGTACGCCTCGGTACGGACGCTGCCTTTGCAGCCTTTTTTTACGTCCGGCTTCGTCCCGTTGCCTACGGAAAAACCGACGTCGTCGAAATAGAGAATTCCGCCGGAAGCCTCCGCATCGGTCGAACAATGCCGTATTTTGATTTTTTCCACCGAGTCGAAGTATTGCCAGTCGTTCTTATCCGTTTTCACCGAGAAGCAGTTGTATTTCCCTCTTTCCGCGGAGGCGGTGTATTCCACGGAACGTTCTCCGCTGATGAATTTTACGGATATCGTCTGAACGCTGCCTTCCGCGTCGTTGTTATCCACGTTTACGGAGAAACGGAAAGCGTCGTATACGGTGAGGTCTTCTCCCTGCGGGAATTCCTTCAGGATGCCCTTTTCCGCCAATCCGCGCCCGGCAGAGGCCGTGCTCTGGTATCGGACGACGAGCCCCGCGTTTCCCGTTTTCGCCACGAGCGGCGAAGAGAGGACGGTTGCCTCGCCGGCATTGTCGCACGCTCTCCAGCCGTCGGCTTTTCCGTCTTCAAACCCCGTATTGACGGCGTTGTTTTCGTAGTCGTCCGTTCTTTCGAGGGTGCGTTGTTCGCAGACGGGGGATCTTTCGAGCAGATCGGCGTCGAATCCGGGAACGATCTCCGCCCAGGAAGAGGGCGTTTTCCCTTCCGGGTACGTCCGGATGTATTTCAGGTAAGGGGTCGTATAATACAGGGATTTTTCCGTGTCGATATACTTCATCACCTCGTAGACGGGTTTGGGAACGTACGGTTCTTCCTCGCTTTTTTCTTTCCGCATCCATATTCCCAGATTTTCTCCGTCTTCGTACGCAGCGTCTATATGGCGGTGCAGGACGTAACTTTTCGCCCCGTTGAAATAAAAGAGATAATACGAATAAATATAGGACGCCGCCTGTTCGTTCAAGGCTTTTTCCGTGATCTTCTCGGGAGAATACCCGTCAGAGGAGAGAGAGCCGTGGGGAGTGCCCGCCCCGTATTCCGTGACGTAATAATCCCGTACGGTACCGTTACAGGTCAGCTCGTCTTTTTTCAGAAAATCCGCAAGGACGTCGATATTGAGGGGAGTAACTTTGGATGCGGTCAGTTCGTCGTGAGAGGACGCGATATGGTTTACGGCGTCCCAGAAGACGGCTTCTCCGATCGCGTTGGCGCGGTAAGGGTGATACGCCAGCTGCCACAAATAATTGCCTTCTTTTGCGGTGATCCCCGCAAGCAGATTGAGGAGTTCGCGCGTCGTGTACGACCCGTGACCCAAAAACGGAGCGTAGGCTTCCGGGTAGTAATTCATATATTGCGTCGCCACGTCTACGTTCCAGAAATGAGAGAAGCAAGCAAACACGTTCGCCCCGCTCCACACGGACTTTATAGCCGTATACGCGATCCGTACGGCCCTTTCGTATTGCCTTGCGTATTCATCGGCGGGGAGGTAGCCCATATTGTTCCATTGGCACGCGCTTTCGGCTTCGTTGCCGACCGTGAAATTGTCCACGTGACCGTACAGACCGTCTTCACGCGTGTATCGGTCGGCAAGAAACGCGCAGGTCGCCGCCAGCACGTCGATCGATTTCACCGTGGTCGTGTTGATGCCGGACATATTCATCGGAAAATTTTCCAGTTTTTTGAAATCGGGGTGCGCCAGTACGGATTCCGCCCCGATATGGTCGGCGTAGATCAGCAGGGACTGCGTCACGCTGATCCCGGCGTCGGACATCTCTTTGATCTTTCTGTCGTTTTCCTTCAGATTTTTCTTGCTGAAATAATAAACGTTTCCGTCGAAGGAGAAAGTTTCCGCGTCCGGACCGTCTTTGCCGAGCATGATCGTATTGACGTCCAGCCCGACCGTGCCGTGACGGATGCCGATCCTCTCTGCGTCGTAGGCGTTTACGACTTCAAGTCCTTTGATGGACGACGGCGTCCTGCGGGCGTAATTCCGGGACGAATCGAATTCCGTGACGAATTGCCCGCCGCAAACGACCTCGCCGCCGTAGGAAACGCCGTCCTCCTCTCTGTCGTTTTTCACGACGTAAAATCTGTCGAAAATTTTGTCGTGCCCCTTTTCTCCGGGTAACCGGGAATACCTTTCGACGCGCGTTTTGCCTGCTTTGACGTTCCGGATTTCAAGAAAACCGCCCTGATCCGCGGAATAATACTCGCGGTCCGAGGAATATCCGTCGGCGGCGTTATCGTCTCCCTTTCCGTCGTAAAGGGGGATAAAACTTTCAGACGGATGATAGGCGTTTGCCCGGAATCGTATCAGCGTTCCTCCCGCCGCAAAAGAGGGGACGGTCACTTCTATGGTATCTCCTTGCGCCGACAAAGTGAAATCCTCTCCTTCTTCGGCGGCGGAAAACGCAACGTCCGACGGAAGGGGGCAGAATGCCGCCGAAAGGATGAGCGCAGCCAGAATAACGATCGCTTTTTTCAGAAAATTTTTCATGTTGGTTCTCCGCTATAATTTCATTCCGCTTGCGATATCGCCGCTTATGCAGTATTTCAGGCCGATCGCGGTGGTAAAGATCAGAGGGATCCCGCTGCAGATATACATTGCGTAGGAAATTCCCTCGTTGCTGTGACGCACGGAAAGTTCGTTCGCCATATCTTTCAGCAAGGGCATAAGCATTTGCTTCTTCGTGTCCTCGATGACGAGCATGGGCCACAGATAGTCGTTATACTGTCCTGCGAAAATGCCGACAAACTGTATCATGAGCGCGGGCACGAACAAGGGCATGGCGATCTGCGCGTAACTCTGGAAACTGTTGGCGCCTTCCACCTGAGCGCTTTCAAAGAGTTCTTTCGGCTGTTGTCCCATAAAGGTGTAAAACAGGAAGAAACTCCCCACGAGGTTGGACGCTATGCCCGGCAGGATGACGGCAAAGCGGGTGTTGTACAAACCGAGGTTCTGCACGTTCAGATACGAAGAGGTCAGCGTCAGGATCCCGGGGACCATCATCAGCGAAATGATCAGCGAGAACAGGATTTTTTTAAAGGGGAACTCGTATCTTGCGAATACGAACGAAGCGAGCGAGGCGATAAAGATCGCCGCGAGGGTCACGACCAGACCGCACGCGATGCTGTTCAGCATGTTGACGTTGATCAGGCTCAGACTGTACGAGTAATTGACGAAATGCAATCCGGTCGGGAGAGACCATATCCCCCTGTCGAAATCCGTCGGGGATTTCAGGGATAACAGGATCGTGACCCCCAGAGGGAAGAGGGTGAAAAACACGAAAAACGCGACGAAAAAGTTTACCGCTATCTGAATCGCGGTTTTTTTCAAGGAATGAAAATCTTTCACGTTCCCCCCTCCTCTCCGCGTTTTCCGGCATAGAGGAAAAACATGGAGAAAGCGAATATGATCACGAAGAGGAATATTCCCATCGCGGCGGCAACGCCGTAATTGTAGAATTTATTGATATTGTAAAACATTTCGAGGGCGGGGGTGTAGGTGGCTTTGCCCGGGCCTCCTTCCGTCGTGAGATACACGCGGTTGAAGTCCTGTATGGACGAGATGAACGAGGTGATGAACACGAATTTTAATTGCGGACGGATCATGGGGATATCGATCAGGAAGATCCGTTTCATCCCCGTGCAGCCGTCCAGTTCGGCGGCTTCGAAATAAGAGACGGAAATGCCCGTCAATGCGCCGTAAAGAATAATATACGCGCCGACCCACGGGAACCCGATCCAGACGAGAGACCAGATCGCCGTGCTTTCGGAACCGAGAAAATCGTGGGCGGCAAGTTTTGCGTTGCCCAGAGCGGCAAACAGCGAATTCAGAAGTCCGTCCGTACCGTAAACGCCGTATCTCCAGAGCAGCATCGTGGCGACGCCCGGCAGAACGCCCGGGATATACATCAGGATCCTCGCGGCGTATTGTCCCCGTTTGCTGCGCATGGCAACGAGCAGTTCCGCTACGATAACCGGTACGATAAGAGCCTTCAATAAGTCCGTTATTAGAAAAATAAGCATGTTTTTGATGCTGGAAAGGAAATACTCGTTCGTAAAGATTTTCTGAAAATTATCGAGAAAAACCCAGTCTACGGCAACGCCGTTCCTGTATTGCCGGAATGCGATCGAAAACCCCCACACGACGGGGCAATATATGAATACGCTCAGGAATGCGAAAATCGGAAGCAGCATGAGATACTGCGTTCCGGATCCGGCAATATTTCTGCCGAGCGTCTTCGCCTTCCGGACGTTTTCGGGGCTGACCGCCATCGCGGTAAAGACGACGGTAAGGGCAAAGAAAATACAGAAACACCAGACGAGAGGGATTTTCCACCGCAACGCGAAGGAGGCGGAGGATGCTTTCCGTGCCGAAACGAGCACCCGCGCGCCCGGTCTCAGGGCGACGGTTTCGCCCGAACGGGAACGCGAAAACGCCGTGGCGACCGAAACTCCCGCCACTCTGACGGAATAATCTTCCGCCGCGGACAGAAAGAATTCTTTGCCGTCTTCGGTGAGGGCGGAAAATTCTTCGCCGTATCCCCCTGCAAGCGTGACGGGCATATTGCCCGTTCCGTACGTTCTGACGGGGAGGTATTTTTCGTCGTATATGTCAACGTCGCCGTTGGAAGAGCCCAGGACGAAATATCCGCTCTCCGTGATGAGAAAGGACGATACTCCGAGCCTGTGCCGGAATACTTCGACGGTTTCGCCTTTGCCGGACGATGACGGAACGAGTTTACAGACGGCGGAGTTGTAGCCCGCGACGTAGACGTTCCCGTCGGCGTTATTGACGCCGATCCCGGCGGATCTGACGGGAGAAGATACCGAATATCTCTCTCCTACGGAGGAAGGAGTGGAGTTTTCGTAAACGAAAATATAATTCCGGGTGGAAGAAGTGGACGCGGTAAACGCGATCGTCTTGCGCTTTGCGGAGAAGGCGAATCCGTCGACGGGATAACCCGGCTCGACGCTTCCCAGAAGGGCGAACGCTTCGTCGTAAAACACGACCCGACGGTTCTGCAGACAGACGGCAACCGTTCCGTCGGAAGAGTACAGCCCCGTGATCTCGCTGTCGAGTCCGGCGGAAACTTCTTTTCCGTTTACCGTCGCGCGCAGCGTTTTCCCTCCCTTTTCCGCGGCGAACAGAGCGTCACCCGCGAAGACGGCGAGATCGGTTTCGTCGAGGATCGCCGAGGTGCCGTATTCGGACAAGCGCTTCCCGTTTACGAAACAAAAAACCGTCGTCACCAGCGATACGACGCTCAGAAGAGCGAAAACCGCGAGAAATCCTTTTATCAAATTTCCTTTTGTCTTCATACGTTTCTCAGAAAGGACTCACCGTCACGTTTCCGCCGCTTAAAGCGTTGCTCCGGTATCCTCTGTTTTCCAGATAATCCGGCACGTATTTCACCATGGCTTCCTGCATCTTCGTCGCGTAACTCTCGATATTGAGTTTGCCGCTGACGAACAATTCCTGCGTATACGTCTGGAATTCTCTCGTCGAGTTCTTCTCGTCTCCCAGACCTCTGGCAAACACCACGGCGGGATTGTCGTCGGCGATTCCGCGGAGGACCATTCCCGAGGAGAGATTGATGGAATCGGGAATGACGAGACCTTTGATATACGGTATGCCTTTCAGTGCGATGCCCAGTTTTTCCATTTCGTTCATTTCGATCTGCTGACCGCGCCCGGAAGCCCAGAATTTCATGAAATCCATGACGAGAGCGGTCTGTTCGGAAGATTTGTTGATGACGCCGTAATATCCGTGAGGACCGCCGATGGAACGCGTGTAATTGACGTCGGGCGCTCCGCCCGGGTATGCGGGATTGCATTCCATGGCGGGGAAGGCGAAATAACCGACGTCGAACAGGTCTTCGGAGATTTCCTTTTTATTTTTC
>CAMAJQ010000052.1 GCA_945835865.1 uncultured Clostridia bacterium | reverse complement strand
CTTTTCCGGCTTTACGCGGTCGTTTTCAGATACGCTTTCAATCCGGGCAGTCCGTAATCGTCCGCCCATACCGTTCCGTCGAAGCTGAATTCTTCGATCAGCCAGTTTACGTTTTTCAGCCGCGTCGCCTCTTCTCCCCGCGCTACGGTGGATTGCGTGCCGATACCCGTACAGGTCGCAGCGCTGTCGTATCTTGTGCCGGACAGATCGAAGGTTCCGTCGGTATATCCTGTGAAGAGTCCGTAGTACGAGCTCGTCTTAAGCCCTGCCGTCATGCTGACGTTTCCGAGCGAGAAGCAGGAGACGACCGAAGGCGCAACGGTTCCGCCCTGATTGCCGGTTCCGCGGAATTTCCCTGCGAATCCGCCGGCGGAGACGGACAAGGAGGAGGTCGGACCGACGTCGACTTTCCCGTTGGAATAACAGCAGGACAGGACGACGTTCGTTTCGTCTGACGCGGCGGAGAAGACCGCGCCCGCAAAGCCGCCCGCCGACAGGACGGAACTGAACGACGAGTCGGTAATTCTGACCGTGACGTCGGAATCGACGAAGCAATTTTTAGCCTTTCCGCTCAGTTTGCCGACGAAACCGCCGACGTATACCTCCTTATTTTTGCTGAGGAGTCCGTACCGGACCGTCGCGTCGACGACGCCCGTCGCGAACACGTTTTCTATCGCCCGATCGGAGGTGTAGTCGCAGACGACGGAAGCGTAAAAGAAAGCGCCGGAGCCGTTTAACTTAAAATTCTTTAATCCGAAATTCTTCAGAACACCGCCTGAAACGTTTCCGAAGAATCCGCAGTATTCGCCCGCCGTCACGAGGGTGGCGTTTCGTACGACGTGATTTCCGCCGTCGAAAGAGCCGGTGAAGGGAAGGTATGCGCCGATGGGTTCTACGGGCTCGGAATTACAGTCGACGTCTGCCGTCAGAACGTAATACCCGCCCGCTAGCGTCTCCGAGAAGCGGACCATGCGTCCGAAGAGAAGAAGGTCGGCGTAGGAGGAGACGAGGAAAGGCTCGCTTTCCGTTCCCTTGCCGGGCAAGGTCGTTTCCCATTGTGCGACGAGGATGAGCGTTTCGCCCTCCGCGAGACGGAAGGAGACGCTTCCGCCTTCGGGATATACGGTATCTCCCTCTTTCCATCCGACGGGGAAACAGCCGCTTTTCGTGAACGTGTTTTTCGGAAGGACGAAATTCTCGTCGCTGGTTTTTTGCAGGGGCGCCATCGTTCCCTCGCCGCCGTTCGCCAGGAAGACGATATTGTAGGTGCACGCCTCTGCGGCGATAAAGAAAGTGATCGTTGCGTCTTCGACGCCCGAGAGGTTGATAAGAGAGTCGCCCGGATAATATTCCTGCCCGTAATACTTGTAACAGAGGAAACGGTACCCTACCTTGACCGTACAGACTTCTTCGGGAAGGATAAATGGTTTGTCGTACGTCGCGGTGAAAGAGCGGTACTGCCAGTCGTCCGCCTCGCGGTATTTTTCCTCCCGTAAGAATTTTATCGTATAGGTGATCGGCGTGTAGACCGTCTTTGCGGTCACCTTCTTGTCGGGGACGGTTGTGGCTTTCCCGGGGTCTCCCGTATAGGGAGTCCCGTCGTCGTTCAGGATTTGCCATGTCCGGATATATCCCGTTTTCGTGCCGAGATCGTAATTGACGGAACTGAAGTCGGGCGCCTTGCCGTAGACGGTCTTTACGGTGCCGACGACGGCGTTCGTCTCGGTGTCGAAACATTCGACGGAGAAGGGGATCCCGGCAAATTCCGTCGTCAGGACGACTTCGGTCTGGGAAGTCGTGCCGGGATAAATATCGAGTTCTTCGTTGGTCACCGCGCCGCCCGGTTCGTAATAGGTAAAATATTTATAACCCTGGAACCAGGATTTCAGATAATAGCCTTCCGGGGTATATTCCGCAGTGACGGGAAGGGTGAATTTCTCACCGCATTTCCGCGTTTCGGACTTTTCCGAGAGAAGCGTTCCTTCGGGGTCGACCGTCCGATAGACTACGGTGTAGGAATAAGGATTCCACTCGGCGTAAAAGGTCGCGATCCCCTGTCCGTCCGCGACGGAGGAAAGGGCGACGACCGTGCCCGGCTGGTAGATCCTGTCCCCGTTCCGCCAGCCGACGAACTCGTATCCCGATCGGTAACCGTCGAGTTCGGGAAGGGTGACGACGGCGGAATATTCGAGTCCCCATACGTCGTAATTCCATAGACGGGTCGCGCCGTTTCCGTCGAACCTGACCGTGCAGTCCGTCCGCATTTTCCACGAGGCGACCAGGACGACTTTCGCGCCGTCCGTCGAGGCGAGATTGACTACCGTTTCGCAGTCCGCAAAGGTGAAACCGTTCTGTTTCCATCCCGTGAAGAGGTGTCCCGCATAGGCGAAGGCGTTGGCGGGCAGAGCGACTTCCTGATCGTAGCGCAGGGTAAGCGGTGCCATCGTCCCCTTTCCTCCCGCGGGGTCGAAGACGACGGTATAGGCGATCGGGCGGAATTTGCCGTAAACGGACAGGTCGCTTCCGACGGGTTTATCGAAGTCGAACGGGGTGCGGAAGTCCGGGTCTGCAAACCAACCCTCGAAGACGTAACCGAAGAGATCGTATCCGGAAACGTTTCCGATGAGGCCGCCTTCGACGACGCGCTCGGATCGCACGATCTGTTCTCCGTTGCGGAAGACGACGTTATAGCCTGCCTGTTCCGTCCATTTGCCGTAGATTTTCGTGTCGCCCCCGATCGGCTCGCTGAAATCGAAAGGAGTCTGAAAGGCTTTGTCCCGGAACCAGCCTTCGAAGACGTAGCCGGAGCGTTCGCCCGACAACTCGGCAACGCGCGTTCCGCGGATGACTTTTTTCTTGGAAAAGACGACGTTCCCGTCCATAAATTCAACGGTGTATTCCCGATAGGTCTCGTAGAATTCCCGCAAGGGCAGAGAGATGTTCCGATCGATCTCGCCGACGAGGTTGACGGGCAGGGCGAGATTCATATAGGAAACGCCGTTCAGATCGATTTTCCCCGTCGTGATGCCTACGATTTTCCCCGAAGCGTCGACGAGCGCGCCTCCGCTGTTGCCGTGCGTGATGTCCGCCGTCATCTGAATATAATTGACGCCGTCTATATTATACGCCGTCTTGGAGACGATGCCGCTCGTCAGCGTGCTGTCTTCCGATCCGAGGACGAAGGATTCGGGATATCCGATGGCGTATACCGTGTCTCCCGTTTTCAAACGGTTGCTGTTGCCGAGGGTCGCCGCGGCGGACGACGGAATATCCACGTTCAGAATGGCGACGTCTCTTACGGAATCGCACCCGATAACCTCTTTAACGTTATATTTGTTTCCGTCGGCAAGCGTGACCGTCGCCGATACGCCGCCTTTGATAACGTGATAGTTGGTGACCGCAGTTCCCTTTTTATCGATAAAAAACCCCGAGCCTCCCTGTTTGCCGTCTTCGGTGACGACCTCGATGAAGAATACGGAAGGGTTGACTTTTTCGTAGACCTGGTTCGCGGAGAGTTTTTTCCCTCCCGAGAAGAACCGGAAGGAAAAGAAAAAGGCGATCATCCCGACCGCAAGAGCCGTGACGACGAAGGCGACGGTCTGTTTTTTGCGGGAAGATCTCTCTTTCTCGTCCGAAGTTGCGGGAGAAGGGTAGGAAGGGGAAGCGGCGAGTACGGCGCCTAAGTCTTCTCCGTCGGCAAGGCGCAGAAAGGCGTCCGACGAAATGCCGAACAGACGGCAGATCGCCTGCATATTCGTCATATCGATCTGATTGACGCCGTTTTCCCATTTGCTGACCGTCTGCGGGGAGACGTTCAGTTTCGCCGCAAGTTCCTGTTGCGTATAGTTGAAATGCCTGCGGAGTCGGCGCAATGCGTTTCCGTAATCCTTCATGATTCGCTCCGGAAGTTTATTCTCCTTTATTATACCACGTCGGCGCCTTTTTTGCAATGCTTTTCCTCGCACCGAAAGAGCGAATTTCTCCCCGATGCGGCAAAAACGGGCTTTTTCCCTTCTCTTTTCCCCTTCCCGTTTCCTCACAGAAAAAAATGATAAAATTTTCGATAACCTATTGACAATTACTTTCGGATATGTTATACTTTAGTCGTAGGTTATTCGCGTAACCAAACGGTTTTTCGGTGAAATTCGTCTTTTGTCGCAGAAAACGCCCGCGCAATCGGCGGCGGACGCAAAGATTCCGTTTGGCGGGAGGAAAAAATGCCGAAGAGAACGGACAGAACCAACAGAGTCAAACGGGAGGACGTCGCCAAACTTGCGGGCGTTTCCCCCGCGACCGTCTCTTACGTTCTGAATCATACCAAAAAACTTTCTCCCGAAGTGGAGAACAGAGTGCGCGAGGCGGTCAAACAACTCAACTATAAACCCGACCGCATTGCGCAGACCCTTGCCGGCAACCGGACGAACACGATCGCCTTTCTGACCTCGGATATCACGAACACTTATCAGTTGGACGTGATCAAGGGGTTGCAGGCGGAAGCGCTCAAGTACAATTACATTATTTATATTTTCGATATTTTCGGGGACGTGGGCAATTATATCGAGCACCTGATCTCCCGCCGCGTGGACGGCGTCTTCATTTCCGCCACGACGGATATCTTATCCGACGAACTTCTCTGCGTGCTTCGGGACGCCAACATCAAAGTTCTGTCGGATATGTCCCGCAATACCTTTCTCGAGGGCGTTTCCTACGTCGTCGCGGACAGGGTGAGCGGGATCGACGGGGCGGTGGAGTATCTCAAGGGGCTCGGGCACCGTAAAATCGGTTTCTTAAGCGGATTTGACGAAAACTGGGTTTACGACGACCGCGTCTCGGCGTTCAAACTGGCAATGAAGAAATATTTCGGCGACGGCGACCCCGTCGTCGTATACGGCAACCGCGCGACGACGACCAAAGTCGGCAAAGCGCTGATGAGGGAAATGATAGCGAAACATCCCGAAGTGACTGCCGTGCTCACGACGAACGACATGATGGCGATCGGCGCCATCGAAGCGGCTCACGACGCCGGACTCTCCGTCCCGCAGGACGTTTCGGTGATCGGGTTCGACAATCTGGACAGAAGCGCGACCTGCGAGCCGCCGCTCACCACCATCGATCAGAACGGGAAGCGGTTCGGCAAAAAACTATTCGGCATTCTGAAGGACGAAATCGAAAACGGGGCGGTCGGAAATTATATTTTACCCGTAAAACTGATCGTGAGAGAATCTACGGGGCAGGCAAGGACGAGACATGTTTGAAGATACCGACCGTTTATTGGAAGAATATTCGGAGAAAAAGGTCGCGGGCGCGTGCGCCGTCGTCTTCGTCGACGGCAAGACGGCTTACGAGAGATACTGCGGGTTTTCCGACCCCGGAAAAGGCAACCCCTTAGGGGAAAACACCTTTTTCCGCCTCGCCTCCATGACCAAGCCCGTGACGGCGGTTTCGGCGCTTCTCTGCATGGAAAAGGGTCTTTTCTCACTCGACGATCCCATAGAAAGATATCTTCCCGCCTTCTCCGAACTTTATCTCGCGGAGAAGTCCGGGGGCGGTTACGTCCGCGGAAAACGGGTCGATAAGTCGGTTACCGTTAAAAATCTCCTTTCTCACGGCTCCGGAATCGGCTCGGGCGAGTCGGGAGAAATACAGTTTGAAGCCGTCAAGCCCCGCGAGGGCGACACCGTGAGGACCGCGGTCGACCGCTATGCGGGTACCTATCTCGATTTTATTCCGGGCACGAAGCAGGCTTACAGCCCCGTGATGGCGATGGACGTCGTCGTCGCCCTCGTCGAAGAGACGGCGGATATGCCCTACGGCGATTTTCTGAAAAAATACGTCTGCGACCCTCTCGGCGTAAGGTTTACTTATTCCGTGACGGGCGGCGAAGATTTCGCCCTCTGCACGAAGGATGAAAACGGAACCCTTCACCCCGTCCGTTTTCCGGGCGGTTTCGGGGATTTCCCCGACGGCTATACGGGAGGAGGCGCCGGGCTGTCGTCTACCTTGCGCGATTACGCCGTCTTTGCGGAAGCCGTCCGCAGGAGTTTCGACGGCAGAGGAATTCTGAAAAGGGAAAGCGCGGAGGCGATGAGAACGCCTTGCCACGGCAAGGAAATCGAGGGCGTAGGAGATCTGTTTAACTGGGGGCTCGGTTGCCGCACCCTTTGGGCGCAAAGCGAC
>CAMAJQ010000051.1 GCA_945835865.1 uncultured Clostridia bacterium | reverse complement strand
GGCGCTGGAAGAAAACCACGCCGAGCCCGCCGACGAATCGATCGAGCGCGATTACGTGACGGAAAAGGTCATCATCGACTGCAACGAAGTCGGCGGTACGACTTTCATCGGAAACGTCGTCGATAAGGGTGATTTCCGTTACGGAAACGGTTCCGTTTGCACTTCCGGTAACGGTTACGCTCTCAACGCGACCGATCTGGAAATCGAAAAGACCGATCTCACCAAGGAAACCTTCGTTCTTGCCTTCTGGGTGTGGATCGAAAATCCCGAATATTACAACGCCGAAGGCGTCAATTCGCAGGTGGAGATCTCTTCGGACAACTCCTACGACGTGAACGAGATCAACTGGGATTTCAACCCGATCGCCCAGAATCTTTCTCAGGGATGGAACTGGGTCGTTCTGAAGGGTTCGGACGCTTCCGTCACGGGAGGAATGCCCGATTTCGACCGCCTCTGCCGCTTCCGTATTTACGTCAATAACATTTCGGAAAGCACGCTGAAGATCGACAGGGTGACCATCGGCTACGTCGGCAACGAAGCCCTCTTTACCGCTCCCGAATGGGAAAAAGAGATCGACGGCGTCGGCGAATTCAAAGGACCCAACTCCAAGCAGCCCTCGAACGGATTGTACCTTGATTTCGATATCGACGGTGAAGCGAAAGGGTTCGTCGCGACCGAAAAGGAACCTTCGACTTCCGACGGCTGTTCGGGTTCCGCCGAGGCTGCAGGCACGTTCTTCCTCTGCACGATTGCGGCGGCAGCCGTGATGCTGAGGAGAAAATTCGCCGAATAAATCCCGTCCGGCATACGAACGTTTTGCCCGACCCCGTCAGACGGTCGGGCAAAAACCTTGTCGGAAGGAGACGCCGTTTTTCGCGGCATTTCTCCTCTCCGACGTTTATCAGACTTATCCGATTCACACAGATTTATGAAGACATTTTTCGTTATTTCGCACACCCATTGGGACAGGGAATGGTATATGCCTTTCGAGGCGTTCCGCTTGAAACTCGTCGATCTGATCGATCATCTTCTCGGAATTTTAGAGAAGCGCCCGGACTACGTTTTTCATCTCGACGCGCAGACCATCGTTCTGGAGGATTATCTTGAAATCAAGCCGCAGAACGCGGATCTTCTGAAAAAATACGTCGCTTCGGGCAACGTGATCGTAGGTCCCTGGTATCTTCAGAACGATTTCTATTACACGAACGGGGAATCGACCGTACGGAACCTCATGCTCGGCAGAAAAACGGCGCTTTCCTTCGGGGCTTGCTCGAAGGTGGGTTACGCGCCCGATCAGTTCGGAAATCCCGGACAGCTTCCGCAGATCCTTAACGGCTTCGGGATCGATAATTTTATTTTCGGCAGAGGCTGGCATTGGATCGAACGGGACGGAAAGGGTGGATTTCGCGAGAAACCGATGCCTTCCGAATTCGTCTGGCAGGCAAAGGACGGCAGTCGGGTCGTGGCGGTCTGTCTCAAGCATTGGTATAACAACGCGCAGCATATTCCCGAAGAGAGCGGGCTTGCCAATCTTCTGCTCGATATCAACGAGAAGAATTTCGAGGGGTTTAACGTGACGCCGTATATCCTTCTGATGAACGGCGTCGATCATCTGGAGCCTCAGGAAGACGTCACCGATATCGTCGCCGCGCTTCGCAGGGAGGGCAGAGATATCCGTCAGACCTCTCTCGACGAATACGTGTCCCGCGTCCGGGAATATCTTTCCGCCTGTCCGGAGAAACCCCTCGTCTACGAAGGAGCGATCGACAAAGGCGTGGACGAAGAGATGCTCAAGGGCTGCCGGTCCTCCCGTATTTATCTCAAAAGGGAGAACGTGCGGGCGGAGGATCTCCTGCTCAATCAGATCGAACCGCTGTACGCCTGTCTCGAAGCGGACGGGCTTGAAGGGGCGTGTCCGAAGGAAGAGCTCGCCTATTTGTGGAAACAACTGATGAAGAATCACCCGCACGACAGCATCTGCGGATGTTCGCGGGACGAGGTCCACCTTCACATGGAGGACAATTTCCGCCGTATCAACGAGATGGGAGGGGAACTTCTCTCCCGCGGGATGACTCTTCTGACCGCTCACGTTCCGAGAGAGGGGAAGGAGAAAAAAGATTATTTCGTCGCCGTTTTCAATCCGACGGAGACGGTTGCGGATCAGACGGTGACCGCTTGTCTCTACGTCCCCGAGGACAGCAGGATCCGCGGATTCTCCCTGACGGGGCAAAGCGGAGAAGAGATCCCCTACGAGACGGTCGGCATGGAACGCGTTTTTCTCGACGCGTTTTCTCCCCTGAATCTGCCCGGGGTCATCGACTGCACCCTGTACACTTTCCGTTTCCGCACCGGAGAGATCCCGCCCTTTTCCCACGTGGTATTCGGGGTGAAGACCAACGCTCCCGCCGTGGCGGCAAAAAGCAAATATACGGGTGTGGAAGACGATTATTACCGTATTTTTACCCGTGGCGGATCGTTGATCCTGACGGATAAACGGACGGGAAGAGAATATGCGGACCCCGTTTATCTGACCGAGGAGACCGACCGGGGAGATTCTTATATATTCCGTCCTCTTCCCGACGAAAAACTGAGGATCGTTCTTCCCTCGTCGGTACGGACGGAAACTTCGGGCGTCTTTGAAAAGAGTGCGGTCTTGAATTTCGAATACGAATATCCGGAAGAATACGTCGTCGCGACCGAACGCCGTTCGGGGATCGGCAGGACGATGAGGGCGGAAGTCGTTCTTACGCTGAAAAACGACGGGGCGGTTGCCGTCCGGTATTCTCTCGACAACGTATGCAAAGACCATAAAACGCGCCTGCGCTTTTCCTTCGGCGTCGGGGGGGATTCCGTCGTCACCGATGAACCCTTCGGTTTTTCCGCAATCGGAAAAGAGGAAAACGGCGCGAACACTTCCGACCGTTCGGCGTGCAATTCCACTTTTGCGTATGCGGAATACGGAGACGAAGCCGTCGCTCTCTATACGGAAGGACAGCACGAGGTGCTGAAAACGGACGACGGCATGGCTCTGACCCTCGTCCGCGCCACGGGACATATCAACAAGACGGCGGAAGGGATCCCCGTCGGTGGAAAGCAGTGGGCGGTCCCCGGCAATCAATGTCTGAGAAAGCTGGAGGGCAGGGTCGGGCTGTCTCTCGGAAAAAAGACGGCGGACGAATGTTTCCGCCTTGCGAAACTTTTCCGCAACGGGTTGCTCGTCAGAGCGGACAGTTACGATCCCGCCATGTATTCCCGCGGGAGATTTGCCGTTCAGTCGGCGAAACTCGCTAAATATTACTTCTCCCCCGATCCCTTCGCGGGAAAGACGGTGAAAGAAGGGGAAAAATTCCTTTTCCGCGGGGAAGGGACCGTCGTCACTTCTCTCCGTTCGTCCGAAAAGGGAGGCGTCGTGTTGCGCGCCGTCAATTTCTCGGAAAAGGAAGGGAAATGTACCCTCGAGGCGACAGGGAAAATCGAGAGGATCCGACTCGACGAAGAAGAGATCTTCGAAACGTATGAAGACCGCGCTTCGGTCAGTCTCAAACCCATGCAGATCGTCACCTTCCGCTTCGGAAAGTGATTCCGACGCAAAGGCGTTCCGGAGAACCAATCGCTTCGGAAGGCAGAAAATCCGAAGAGCGGAAAAAAATCAATCAAATGTGTGAGCGAGTCCGTACGGTACGGACTCGCTCCTTTTTATGCGGGTGTCGTCCGCGTCCGAAAATCAGAAAAATCTTTTCCCGGAAAGCGGCGATCGGAGATCGGGCCAGTCGGGCAGAAAGGCGGACGTCGGAGAAAGATCGCTCTTAAGCGCGGGGGATATTTCCTTTAATTTGAAAAGACGGGCGGAAAAGTTTGCTTTATTTGCAAAAATATGATAGAATGAGGAAGAAAAATATAACGGCGGGCGGGGCGTGATCCGTCCGCATCGGAAGTCCGTTTTGAAAATCCCATCGCAAATTCTCAAGCGCGTGGAAAAACCGTCGAGGTATATCGGCGGCGAGTACGGCGAAAGACAATTAAAAAAAAGCAGGTTCAATTACTGTATCTGTTTTCCCGACGTATACGAAGTGGCGATGAGCAATCTCAGCATCCGTATCGTCTCCGAGGTGATCAACCGCGTGGACGGTGCCGTTTGCGACCGTTGCTTCGCTCCGTGGGTCGATTTCGGCAAAGAACTGAGAGAAAACGGGCTGCCCCTTTTTTCTCTCGGAATGCGTATGCCTCTCGCCGAATTCGATATGCTCGGCTTTACCCTTCAGTACGAGATGAGTTATACCACCATTCTGTATATGCTCGATCTCGCGGGGATCCCCCTCCGTCGGGAGGACCGTGCGGGAGGGAATTATCCCCTTCTGCAGGCGGGCGGACCGTGTGCGGTCAATCCCGAGCCCCTTGCCGACTTTTTCGATCTGTTCGTGATCGGCGACGGCGAGGACAGCATGCGAGAACTTGCGGAACTTCGCTTGAAAATAAGCGATCGCGACGGATTTCTGAAGGAAGCGGCGAAGATCCAGGGCGTTTACGTCCCTGAATTTATGGAAGTAAAATATCGTGAAGACGGGCTTATAGACGGTTTTTCTTTGCGGGAACCCATTCGGAAGGCCCTCTGTGCGGATCTCGACGGGGCTGCTTTTCCCGAAAGGATGATGGTCCCGAATTGCGAAGCGGTCTTCGATCGCGCGGTGATCGAGGTGATGCGCGGGTGTTATCGCGGGTGCAGGTTCTGTCAGGCGGGCTTCATCTACCGCCCCGTGCGGCCGAGAAAACCGGAAACTCTCGTCAGACAAGCCGTCTCGCTCGTCCGCAACACGGGTTTCGACGAACTCGGGCTGAACAGTCTTTCCACGGGGGATTATCCCTGGCTGAAAGAACTGATCCCCGCCTTGACGGAGGCGTTGCCTGCGGGGACCGATCTCTCTCTGCCCTCTCTGCGCCTGGACAGTTTCGACGGGGAATTCGTGCAGGAGACGAGAAAGAGTTCTCTCACCTTCGCGCCCGAAGCGGGAACGCAGAGGCTGAGAGACGTCATCAACAAAGACATCACCGAGGACGACGTGGAGCGTGGGCTCAACATGGCGTTCGACCGCGGTTATACCAATATCAAACTCTATTTTATGATGGGGCTTCCCACCGAGACGGACGACGATATCATGGGGATCTGCCGGATCGTGGAACGCATCCGCGAGATCTACGCCGCAAATCCGCAGCGGGCGAGGGGGCTTCGGGTAGGAGTCAGCGTTTCCACTTTCATTCCCAAGCCGTTCACTCCTTTCCAGTGGGAAGGACAGATCGGGGAAAACGAAGTCCGTCGGAAAGTGGGGTTGCTGAAAGAAAAACTCTTTTACCGCAGCGTAAACGTCAGTTGGAACGACCATTCGCTTTCGGAAATTGAAGCCGTTCTGGCGCGCGGAGACAGGCGTATCGGAAAAGTTCTGGAAAAGGCGTACCGTCTCGGCTGTTATTTCGACGGCTGGACGGAACGTTTCCGCCCGGATCTGTGGAACAGGGCGTTCGACGAGTGCGGGGTGGATAAAAGTTTTTATACGCGCGAATGGGGGGAGGATGAAATTCTCCCGTGGGATTTCATCGACGTGTTCGTGGACAAATCCTTTCTCCTGCGGGAAAGGCACAGGGCGTACGAGGGCAAGGTGTCCGGCGGATGCAAGTCGGGCTGCAAGGCGTGCGGAATACAGAAAGTGTTCAGGTGCGACGTATGATCCTGATGAGATATACCAAAACGGACGGTGCGGAATTCATTTCCCACCTCGATATGCTGAGGCATCTCGGCAAGACTTTCAAACGGGCGGGGATTTCCGTCGCCATGTCGGGCGGGTATCATCCGCATATGCTCGTCTATCTCTCCGCGCCGATCGGCGTCGGAATGAAGAGTCTTTCGGAATACTGCCTCGTAGAGACGGAGGAGGGGGCGGAAGGTTTCGCCGGGAAATTCAACGCGTTCGCCCCGAGGGGGATCCGTTGTACGGGCGCGTACTTCACCCCGAAGAAGGTAGGCGTGGCGAGCGATCTCGTCAAAGCCCGCTATTTTATCGAAGGCGTCCCGAAGTTCGACGAGGAAGCGTTTCTGTCGAACGGGGAAATCTTCATCGAGGATAAAAACGGGCGGACGAAAAACGTGAGAGATCGGATTTATTCCGTCAGATGCGAAGAGGGCGGCGTGAGGT
>CAMAJQ010000050.1 GCA_945835865.1 uncultured Clostridia bacterium | reverse complement strand
ATCGACTTTCAGTTTCAGCCGACCGACGATCGGAGAGACCCTCCCGAGAAAAGGCATCAGACAACTTCTTACGTCCTCGCCACGACTGATCTTCCCGTACGCCTCGATGAGAAGATCGGTGATCTTTTTCTCCCCGTTCTTTTTTCCGCCCGCCGAAACGACGACCGCGCCCGCTTCCGTTCCTCTGCCGAGCCGAAGCGCCGCCGCGGACATTTCCTCCCCGCCTGCAAGCGACGACCCGCCGAACTTCGCGACGATCATCAATATTTCATGACCACGTAAACGAAAACGGCAAGGACTGCGGCGACGACCGCCGAGAAAATAATTCTGCCCGCTCCCCGTTTCGTCTTTTCGTTCGTTTCGTTTTTCATAATAAACCTCCCGTTCTATCCGGATTTATTTACTGTCTGTTGCCGAGAAGATCCTGCCAATAGTATTCCTTCAACGTCTGACGGAGCATTTCGGAATCGGCGTACCGCTTGATCTTCCCACCCTGGGCGATCGAGATGATGCCCGTCTCCTCCGAGACGATGAGAGAAGTCACGTTGATGGTTTCGGTGATGCCGATGCCCGCGCGGTGACGGGTGCCGAGATCCTGCGGCAGATTGATCTCCTGCGAGAGGGGCAAAAAGCACCCTGCCGCCTGGATACGGGATCCGTTGATGACCATCGCGCCGTCGTGAAGAGGGGTTTTCGGAAAGAAAATACTCTCGATCAGCGCGGAAGAGATATCCGAATCGATGACGACTCCGCTGTCGATCACCGTTTTGGGCAGGTTGCCGTTTCCGAGGATGATCAGCGCCCCCACGTCGTTTTTGGACATGTTCTGCAGGGCTTTGACGATTTCGTCGATGCAGACGTTCACGTTGGGATTTCCGACCACGCCCTTTTCGACGTGTCTCATCTCCATTCCCTTTTTCTTGCCGATATCCCAGATATCCCGCTTGATTTCGGTTGCAAACAACACGACGACCGCGAGGATAAACAGCAGCGGCAGAACGACGTATATCACGCCCGGGGTGTTTTCCGTCTTGAGCGCCATAAAGGCGATGCCCGACAAAAGAACGTATAACACGAACACGACGACGAGCCCGCCCGCGTTATTTCTCTCCATCACGCTGACGGCGTAAAAGATGACGAAGAAGAGCAGAACGATCGTCAGCGCCGCCTGTACGGGAGACGACGTGAACGCCGCAACGGCTTTCTCCGCAAAACTTTTCAAGAATTCCATACGACTTCTCCTTGATATTATATGAACGATAGAATGGTTTTCTTCCGGTTTTTTTTATTTCAAAAAGAACGGTTTCCGCCTGCCCTTCTGCAGGCTCTGCAGGATCTCCCTGACCGTCAACCGATCAGAATTTCAAAAATGCCGTTCCACACCGCGCTGTCCGCAGCGATTTCCCCGCTCTTGAAAAGGGAATCGTATCCCGCGAGTTTATCCACCACGTTTTTGAGCCGCTTCGGCGAGAAACGCGCTGCCTGTTCTTTCGACTTTTTTACAGCGAATTCCTTTACCTTCAGATACGAGGCGATCTCCGCGTTCGTTCCCTTGGAAACGGAAACGTACAGCATCCGACGGAAATAATAATAGAGGGAAGCGTACAGTTTCTGCCCGTCGCCCTCCGAGAGCATTTCCGTGAAAGCCTCGTAAGCCTTTTCGTACCGACGAAAAGCAATGTGATCGACCGCCTCGTAAATCCCGTATTCCGTCTCTTTGGCGCAGAGGGCGGAAACGTCCTCCTCGGTGACGACGCCCCCTTTCCCCGCATAGGCGAGAAGTTTTTCGGTCTCCAGGCTGATCCTCGTCATGTCCGACTGACAGTAGTCGACGAGCGCGGCGACGGCCTTGTCTCCGAAATCGACGTTTTCCTTCTTCGCGCAGGCGCGGATCCAACCCGCCAGAAGAGAAAAATCCCCCTTCGAACAATCGACGACGGTGACGTTTTTCTGACCTGCGAGCGCGTCGCATTTCTCTGCGTCGACGACGATCAGAACGGTCGTTTCGCACGGGTTTTCAAAATAAGAAGCAAGTTTTCTGATCTCCTGCGCGGTCGGATAATAATCCCTGACCGTGACCACCCTCTTATCGCTCAGGAAAGGATAGGAAAGCAGGGCGGAGATCAGTTTGTCGGTATCTCCCTTCAGATCTTTTCCTTCGAATTTCGTCAGGTTGAATTCGGGCTGACTCAGGCAGGCGTCGCATACGAGCGAAACCGATCTCTCGAGGAAAAAAAAGTCCTCTCCCGTCATCAGATAGACGGGCTTAACGCCTTCGGTAAGGCTTTTTTTCAACTCTTTGAATTTCATAGACGACCTACCCGAATCATTGTACCATTTTCGGCGCGAAAAATCAAGAAAATGCAACGGCTTTACGCAAAAACCTGACCTCGGACGGCAAAAAACGCGCCGAGAGCGAAAAAGAAGGAGAACGCAAGGACGAGAAGAACGTTCTTCTTTTTCTCCGAAAGGTTGACGACGTCCGACGCGCCGACGAGACAGGCGTAAAAGGGCAGATATCCCCACGCGGGGAAATAGGAAAGGGAAACGGAAAAACTCCCCGTCGCACGGAGTACGGAATTGACACCGCCGAACAGAAAACAGACAAATTGTACGCCGATAAGCCGATAAACGGGTAAAATAACGTAGAAAAGAAGAGCGACCCAAAGTCCGTAATAGAGCAAGGAAATCACGGGAAGCACGGCAAGATTGACGATTAGTGATAGAAAATTGAAACTCCCGAAAGAGGAAACGACGAGGGGAAGGGAAAACAATTCCGCGGCGAGCGTTGCGGAGAGTGCGGAAGAGAACGCGTCCGGCAAAAAAGACAAACGCCGTTTCAGACAGGGCGACAGAACGACGAGCGCGAAACAGACGGCGTACGACAGCCGGAAGCCGACCGAGAAGAGATCGGTCGGATCGATCAGAAGGGCGACGATCGCCGACAGTCCGAAGGCGTTCAGCGAATCGGGCTTTTCGCCGAGAGCGCGGCTCCAGGCGAGAACGGAACACATGACCGCCGCGCGGAGTGAGGAAGGAGTCGCGCCGCACAGATACGAATAGAAAAACAAAACGGCGGTGATTGCCAGGCAACGCAGACTTCTGCGGACGGGAATTTTATTGAGCAGAAAGGAAAGGGCGGCAAACAGCAGTCCGACGTGCATCCCGGAGACGGCGAAAACGTGCGCGATGCCCGTGAGGCGATAACTTTCCAGCGTCTCGTAATCCACCCCGGACAGATCGCCCGAAAGCATGGCGACCGCCACCCCTCCGCAATCTTCCGCCCCGAAAACTCCTTTCAGAAACCCGTTGACTTTCGCGGGGAGAGACTTCCCCCTGCCCGTGACCGTCACCGCGGGCGTTCCGTCGGAAACGAGGCTCACGCGGGCGTTCAGATAATAATCCCGCAGATTTTCATTTTTCCGCGCAGGAGAGACCGAGGCGACCCATTCGACTTCGTCGTAAAGGGAAACGTCCGAAGCCGTGCGGACGGAAATTCTCCCGCCCTTCTCCCCGTCGTAAGTACAGGAATCGACGATGATCGACTTATATCCTTCTTTTACCGAAACGGAAACGACTTCGCCCCGCACGAGATAACGCCCGCTTTCGCGTTCGCCCGAACGGACGTGATAAGCGGAAACGGAGTACCAGGCAAAGCCGACCGCAAACAAAGCCGCGGCGACCGCAAAATCAACGAGAAGGGCTCTCCCTCTTCCGGGCGCGATGAAACGGCAGCAGAGAAAGAGGAGCAGAAAGAAAAGCGCGGGAAACGCCAGGCAAAAAAGGAGAGAGGAAGTCTTTCCGCTCTCCAGCAAAAAGCAGGAAAAAATTCCGACCGCCAGCGAGACCGCCGCAAGCAAAACGGGACGGTAATTGACGGGGATCGGGTCCTTTTTCTTCCTTTCTTTCGTGTCTGCCGGATTTCCCTTCATACGCGATACGTTTTCCCCTCCTCGGCGGGAATACATCCCTGCCGTTCAATTTCCGCCACGACTTCCGCTTCGTCGTAATCGGAGATAAAATGGCTGATAACCGTCTTGACGGCGTACTTTCTTGCAAACCCGCCGCAATCGTCCACACTCATGTGCGGTTTGTTTTCCCCTTTATCCCGCGGGAGAAACGCGCCGTCGAGCAGGGCGAAAGACGCCCCTTCGAGCAGGGGAATAAGGGTATCGGTCACGTTGGTATCCCCCGAATAAGCAAAAGTTTGCCCTCCTGAACAAATCCTGACCCCGAAGGTCGGGACGGGATGTCTCATGCGAAAAAAGGAAAAAGATATCCCCTCTTCCTCACAGGAAAAGCCGTCCGTCACCGCAACCGCGCGGAAGGTTGACAACGCGGACAGAGAACGGGCAAAGGGGCTGTCGTCCGACGGACAGAAGAGAACGGGTTTTCCGACCGTTCCTTTCCTTCCCCTGTTTTCCAGGTAATAATGAAGGACGCCGAGATCGCACGCGTGGTCGTAATGAAAGTGAGACAGGACGACGAAGTCAAGGTCCTCCGGGGAGAGGAAGGCGCGCAGAGCGGAGAAAACCCCTTCCCCGCAGTCGAGAAGGATTTTCTTTCCTCCGATTTTCAGCAGATAGCCGCTCGTTCTCCCGCCCGCAGGGGGAAAAGGTCCGTATTTTCCGAGAACGGTCAATTCCATAATTTTCTCCTTCGGATCCCGCGACCGGAAGACGGCGCGGTCTTTTTTTCATTTTAAACCAAACGCGGCGCTTTGTCAATCCGATTGCCGAAAATTTTTTCCTTAACCCGAAAAAAATAAAAAGAGAGCCGTAAAAGTATTGCCTTTCTCTCTGCGATTTGCTATAATAGGATTGCGTAAAGGTCCCCGGCATCGGGAAGCGGAACGCACCGAAAAAAGAATAGTCTTCTGCGGTGTTCGAGGCGGGGTTTAATTCTATCCACGTCATAAATAAGGGAGCAGATTGTCTATGCCGATATGCAAAGCCTGTGGTCGTTGTCTTTGAGCAGACCTATATGACAGGAAGTCAGAGTCGTCAAGCGTCGCACCCACCTGCCATTCCAGCGGGTTGAAATTGATTCCGTACGGCACAGGCAGGAGATTTTTTCGTTTCCGGAGGAAATTCGCCAAATTTTCTTTTTTTCAGGAAAACCGATTCAAAATCCTTGCTTTTTTTCATCGGATATGGTAGAATAAAATACGCTGATACGGCCTCATGGTCAAGCGGTTAAGACATTGCCCTCTCACGGCAAAAACTGGGGTTCGATTCCCCATGGGGCTACCAGACGTTTAAAAGGCGGGTCCGTCTCTTCAGGAGACGGACCCGCCTTTTTGCTATTCTGCGTCAACTTTGGGATTCCGGACTCACGATCGTAAAGAAATGCAGTTCTGCTTTCGTGACCCATTCCATTCCGTTTTCGCCCTTCTGTAAGGTCTGGAAGACCAAAACGTATCCGCCGACCGCTCTCGGTCCTTCTACGAAACCGTACTCGTCGGAAGTCCCCACGGAAAAGGGTTCTTTCGGTCCCCGTACGGCTTCTCTTTTATCCCGAAAACCGTGCCCCGCCTGCGACGGAAGAACCGAAAAGAAACCCCGTCGGGATGGATCTTCCCGGCGGGGATGTTTCGCAAAAGGCGTCGTCAGAGGATCTCGAGGTTCTTGCGGAATACTCTTCTGAAATCCTGCGAGGCGGTGAGCGCGTCCTTGATTTCGAGCGAAGCGTCGCCGTCGACTTCCGTTTTCATGATGACGGAATCGCCGAGCACGTCGCAGTTGATCGTCTGCACGCAGGACGACATGCTGCGGTCGAGACTCTCCGCGATGCGGAGCATGACGCCGAGTTTGCGGATGGCGTCCACGTCGTCCTCGCTGATGTACGCTTTATACCGCACGACGTCGCTCATGGAGAACTCGTCGTTCTTGTGCACGGAAGCCACCAGAGACGCCATTACGATCTCGCGATGGGTCATACCGTAAATCGCGGCGTTGCGGATGATGTACGCGGTGTGCTTATGATAGTCGTAATACCGGATCGCCGTGCCCGCGTCGTGCAGCATCGCGACGACTTTCAGGATCTTGAGATACTGACGGGGGAACTTGTGCAGAACGCGGAGTTGTTTGAAGAGCTGAACGGAAAGGTTCACCACGTGTTCCACGTGCTTGATGTTGCAGCCGTAAAAACGGATGAGCGTCTGAAGACTGTAAGAAAGCACGTCGGTAATG
>CAMAJQ010000049.1 GCA_945835865.1 uncultured Clostridia bacterium | reverse complement strand
ATCCGTACCGGAATCAAGGAAAATCAGGAATTTGTCGTTATAAGTCCCGTTAGGACGCTTTTCGCCTCTGATATGAACGCTGCTCGCTTTCAGATAAACCGTTTCGGGTTCGTAGATCCAGTTGGTGGACTGGTTGTTCGAATCAAGTCCGTTGGCGACGAAGGAAACGTCCTTCTCGGTGATATACGCGCTTGCACCGCTCAAAGCCGAGGGGAATTCGCATCCCGTTTTGACGACGACTTTGCTCACGCTCGCGTTCGTATAAGTCGAACCGTCCAGTTGGATCGCCAGACAGCCCAAATCGCCGTAGTGATTATACCAGGCGTTTCCGATCGTCGCGTCTTTCAGCGAGGAATGGGTTTCGCCTGCGTATACTTCGATATTTTCGAGCAAGGCGTCGGAAAGGTGTTCGTCTGCAGGCGTGTTGTAACCAACGCTTTCAAAATTCTGTTTGGAAAGGAAAAGGAAGAGTTTGTTGTCTCTGACCTGGATCTTCGTCACGGAGGTCACTTTCAATCCTTCGGCAGGCGTATCCGTCACCGTCCAGGAGACCGCGTTTCCTTTATCGTCGAGTCCCCCGTTCAGGTAAGTGATATCGTTCCACTGGACGAAGGCAGGCTTCCCGGCGTTATCGGGGAATTGGCAACCGTTCTTGATCGTGACCATTTTCACCTGCGACGCACCGTAATCCGCCCCCATTTCCAGAGCGATCGCTCCGGAAGTGTAAAGGTTATAGAATTTCGCTCCGTTCTGCTTCGCAGCCTCCGCAAGGGTAACACCCGTCGTATCGCTCGTCCAGATCGTGACGTTTTCCATCAGTTTGCATGCGGCAAACCCATTGCTCGCGTCGCCGTTTACGGGCGCGTTGCTATAGTCGTTTCCGTCAAAGTAGAAGAACAGACGTCCGTCTCTGATCTGAACTTGATTCACGTTGACCGCAGCGTAGCCGTCCGTCTTCGCGGTTTCCGTTTTCTTCCACGAAGTGCAGTCGCCCGCCGTGCCGTATCCTTCGTTCTGATAGGTGGCGTTTCCGTTTTGAACGTAGCCGGCGGCATGAGTGGTCGCAGACGGGAATACGCATCCGTCGAGAACGGTCAGATATTTGATCTTTCCAAGACCGTAATCCGCTTTGGTATCCAGACAGATACTGTTCTTTTCGCCCCATACGTTGTAATAAACCTGACCGTTGTTGTTCCATGCGGTCCTGAGCGTCACGTAGGTGTCGTCGTTCAGATAAAGGAGAATGTTATCCAGCATCGTCACGCCGGCCGCCGTAATATCGTCAGGCGCGTGCGAAGTTGCCCCGGCAGACGCATAATCGGTGTCGCTCAGGAAGATGATCAGACGATTATCGCCGGTTCTGTGATGAAGATTCGTGATTGCCGTTTCGGCAAGGGTTTCATCCGCTTTTACTTCGGTCGTCGCGGCGGTAATGCCCATGACCGACGCAAAGACGAACGTGAACGCGAACAACGCGCTCATAAGGATCTTTGTCAGTTTTTTCATTTTTCACCTCTTAGTTTTTTATACTTCTATGCGGAGGAAAAGAGTAACGGCGCTCTTTTCCGCCGCAACGGTATCGTATCGTCGGGCAATCAGCCCTTGATTCCTATCGTGGAGACCCCTTCCATCAACTGTTTCTGGAATACGGCGAAGAGCACGGCGCAGGGAATCATCATCAGCACGCCGACAGCCATCGTCAGGTTGATGGGATCGTTCGACTGCCCGTATTTCAGATACAGCGCAAGAGAAAGCGTGTATTGCGATTCCTCTTCCAGATACATAAGGGGACCCTGGAAATCGTTCCATACGCCGAAAAAAGTCTGTACGGAAAGATAAATGAAGATGGGTTTGATGAGGGGGAGAACGATGTTCAGATAAATGCGGAAATTGCTTGCTCCGTCCAGGATCGCCGCCTCGGAATACGTTTTCGGGATCCCGCGCATAAACTGACGCATCAGAAAGATATTCATCGCGCCTCCGCCGAACAACAGCGGAACCCACAGCGGATAATTCGTCGTCGTCCAGCCCATCTTGAGATACATGGCGTAAAGAGGAATACTCGTGACCGTCGAAGGAAGGAACACGGTTGCCAGAATGAGTGAGAAAACGAGGTCCTGTCCTTTGAATTTCACTTTGGAAAGCCCGAAAGCCGTCACGGAAGACATGACAGCCGATCCGAGAATGCTGAGGAAAATCAATTTGACGGTATTCCAGAAATATTTTAACAGTTGCAGATCGCTCAGGGCGATCTTATAGGTTGAGAAATTGAAATAAGCGGGGAAAAGGGCAAATTGACTCAATTCCTCGTCCGGCAGAACGGACTGCAGAAGAAGACAGAAGATCGGAAACAGGAAGAAAAACACGAAAAGAACGAGAAAGAAATAAGATACCACGTTTTTCACTGTTTTTCTGACGCGCGTATTGCGGAAAAGGGAGATATTTTCGGCACGTTCCATATTATTGTTCCTCCCCGTAATAGACCCATTTGCTCGTTTTGAACACGCAAGCGGTCAGCACGCCGATCACGGCGAACAAAAGCCAGCTGAGCGTACAGCCGTAACTGAAATCTTTTCCGACAAAGGCTTCCTGATAAATATAGATCCCGATAAAATTGAGTTGATCTTTCGCCGCGCTGTTCGCCGGGTTGGTATAGATCGGGTAGTACGCCGAGAAAGTCTGCAGAGATCCGATGATGCTCATGATCAACTGATAAAGAATCATCGAAGTGGTCATCGGAATGGTGATGGAGATCACCTTTCTGAAATAAGACGCCCCGTCCAGATCCGCAGATTCATACATTTCCGTCGGCACGTTTTTCATCTGGGCAAGCCACATGATCATATTGCCGCCCCAACCGAAAACGCTTAGCATGAGGATGGTCGGATATACGGTTTTTGCCGAACTGTAGAAGGGAAACGGCTCTGCACCGAACACGTTTACGAGAATGGCGTTGATATATCCGCTGTCCACGTCGGTCACTGCGTTCCACATCAGCGTCCCCGCGACGGCGGGAACGATGCAGGGAAGATAATAGAGAACGCGGAAAGCAGAAATACCCTTGGTTTTTTGATTCAGAAAGAGCGCAAGCGCATAGGAACCGATCATGCCCGTCGGAATGGTGACGAGAGCGTACAGAAAAGTCGCCTTAAACGATCCGAACACTCTGTCCCAGTCGTTGGTAAACGCGGTCACGTAATTCGCCAATCCCTTCCAGGTATATTGGGCTTGTCCGCTGAGAGTGCTGGATACCTGACGGTATTCCCCCAGACTCCAGTACAGAGAAGTGCCCATCGGAAAAAGCGTGAAGATCAGAATTCCGAGCAATACCGGAATACACCACACGATCCCTCCGTAATCCTTTTTGAATTGAGCAAAACTGTATCGTTTTTTGTTTGAGTTATTCATATTTACTCTGATCGAAAGGCATGACTTCTAAAGCAAACGCGTCTTTGTACTTCGGGAAAGTGTTCTTTTCCATCAAAGCGGGTGCTCCGGTGTTCACGTCCTGCAGCGAACCAAAGGTCGTCGTAAAGATGCTGCGCAAACCGTCGCGGCATTGCGGATCGTATTCGTTGAAGGTGTTCTGTTTCAGTTCTTTTCCGAAGGCGAACGCCTTGTGGTTCATCGTGGGATCGAGAGCCGTCAGCCATTTGCCCGAATCCGCGAGAGACTTCAGGATGGGTTGGATATACCCTGCCTCACCGCCGAGTTCCTGACCTTCTGCCGATATGATAAATTGAATGAAATCCCAGCAGAGATCTGCGGACGTTTTGGTCACGCCGTTCACCGTCTGCGTTTCCTGAGCGTGTATGCTCGTGATGCCGTAACCCGAACAGCCCGCCGCGACGTATTCCGTGGGATACGGTAAGAAATCGATCGCAGGGTTGCCTTCCTTGTCTTTGATCTTTTCGGAAAACCCTTTTACGGTAGCGTGCGAAGCCGTCGTCATGAACACCGTTCCTTTGGAGAAGGAATCGTTCGCGTCGAAGCATTGTTTGGTGTCGTAAATGTTATTGTAGAGGTAAGCACAGATTTCTTTGTTTTTCGCGCTGTCCATATTGTATACGCCGTCTTTCGTCAGTCCGTCCGTACCGAACGCATTGAAAATCGTCGTATAGACGGGTTCCCAGGGAAGGAAGACGTTCGCCGCTCTCTTCGCGAGGTGTTTGTTTCCGCCCGCTTTGATCTTCTCGGCGATCTCGTTGATCAACTGCACGTATTCTTCGAAAGTCCACCCGTCCGAAGTGTCCGGAACTTCCACGCCGAATTCGGAGAAAAGATTTTTGTTATAAACGATTCCGATCTGATTGTAATCTCTCGGCGCAAAATAGAGCCCGTACTGACGGGAATCGCTCTTTTCGCTCTCAAAACTGCCCGAATAGCCGGTCGTCTGTCGGAATTCGTCCGCATAGGACGCCGCGTGTAACATCCTTTCGTAATAGAGCGTATAATCCGTCTCCTCGCTCCGTTCGTAATAGGGGCGCAGATCGACGAAGTATCCTCCGGCGGCATGATAGTCGAACTGATCGTCCGGCATCCAGATCATCATAGGAAGATCCTTTTCGCTCATGGCGTATTTCGACATATAACTCTGGAAAAGCGCACCTTTGAAATCCTTGATAATGATATTGACTTCGGGGTGCTTTGTCTCGTACGCTTGTTTATAGAGTTCCATCAATTCCACTTCACCGCCTTCCAACTGAACGGCTACGGTGATGTTGTACTTTCCGTCGACGGTACCCTGCGTACCCTCATTGTTGCATGCCGACAGAGAAAGCGTGCTGAGCGAGATGATCGCACAGATAACGATCGCAAACAACTTCTTCATCATAGTTCTCCTTATAAAATTTATTTTCTGAATTGATTGAGTTCAACCAATTCACCGCCCCGAATTCTGGATTCTTCGGCGGCAATCGCCATATAATGACTTTCGAGAGATTTTTCCAAAGAGGTATCCGGCAACTCGTCCGGATTCGTCAGGACGGAATACAGTTTATCGATCATTCTGTGATCGCCGCCTCCGTGCGCTCCCGTTCCCTGACCGCCGAGGTCGTCGACGAGTTCGGAAATCTTCCAGACGGTATCTTCGCCGAAATACTTTTTCAGAACGAGCGTGTTTTCGCTTTCGCGAAGGTCCAGTTCTCCTTCCGTTCCGAAGAAGCGGATATCTCTTCCGCCGTATTTGACGAACGCTTCCATTTTGAGCGTCGCCGTAACGCCGTTTTCAAACTGCATGATGGTCGTCTGATTGTCTACGACGTCATTATCGCACCGGAATACGCATTTGCCGTAACGGCTTTCTTTCACGGCGACTTCAAGCGCTTCTTCCGTCGTAGGAGAGGCGTCCGATACCAGATTGAAAGGAAACTCGCTTGCGGGGCAACCTACGTTTTTCCACTGTTCGATATAGATCCGTTTCGCACTGTAGACGCAGGTATCCTCGTAGCGGCATTCGCAACATCTGTCCGCGCATCCTTCGGGTGCGTTTTCCTTTTTAAAATAGCGCAGATCTCCCATCGAAGAGACCGATTTGCATCTGCTGCCGATAAAATACTGTAACAGATCCAGATCGTGACAGCATTTCGCCATAATCATGGAAGTCGTCTCTTCCTTGGAATGCCAGTTCCCGCGCACGTAAGAATGCGCTTCGTGCCAAAACACCACGTTTTCCGTGTGATCGACGGAAATCAGCCGTCCGATCGCGCCTTCGTCCAGAAGTTCTTTGATCTTTCTCATCATGGCGGTATATCTCAATACGTGACAGACCATGACCCGACGCTTGCTCTCTTTGGCGATGGTAAGCAACTCCCTCAATTCCGACGGGTTGTCTGAAATCGGTTTTTCCAAAAGAAGGTCATAACCGAGTTTCAAACCTCTTTCCGCCATGGGAACGTGTAAATGATCCAGCGTACATACGAGCAACAGATCGCTTCTCTTTTCCTTCCAGAACTCTTCTTCCTTCTCAAACCTGTTTTCACAGGGGACGCCGAACAGATCCCCGAACTTGTTCAGTCGGGAAGGATTGACGTCGCACAAAGAGACGATGCGGTATTTATCCTTTAATTGGTTGATATATTCACCGTAAGCAATACCGCCCCTTGCTCCGCATCCGATTATTGAAACCGTAATAATTTTTTTCATGTTCTCGTTACCTTTTCAAGCCTTATATGATTGATCTCGCCGATCAGTAT
>CAMAJQ010000048.1 GCA_945835865.1 uncultured Clostridia bacterium | reverse complement strand
TCGCCGCGGCAAGCACCAAACTGATTTTCCTTTTCATCCTGTCTCCTGTGCGAAAATCTCTTATCGCGCGTCGTTGATATCTTTTTTCTGCCCGGGGGATCCTTCCGTTGGCGCGGAAGGATCTATCCCGGTGTTTTACAGGCGTTTATCTGCTTTTTCTCTTCATCGCCGCAACGGAGAGAAGAGCGAGCGAAGCAAGCGCTCCGAGTCCGCCGAGGCTGCCGCCGCAACCCGACTTGGCAGGCGTTTCGCTCTGCGATCCGGACTGCGTTTCGCCGCCCGTCACCGTAAGAGTGATCGACGCCTTGACGTTTTCATCCGCTTCCGCAGTCACCGTGATGGTCACCGTGCCGGCGGCAAGGAAAGCGATCCTGCCGTTCTGATCCACCGTGGCGACCGTCTCGTCGTCAGAAGAGAAGATCACGTTATAGTTGGTCGCGTCCGCGGGCAGAACGGTTACGAAGAGAGTGTACTTTCCGCCGACGACCGTCTGTTCCGCCGAAGGCGTCGCGTCGAAGGTGATGCCGGTGGGTTTGATCTCCTTTTCTCTGACGGTAACGGTCTGCGTCGCACTGACGGAAGGATCTCCCTTGCAGGCGACGGTGATCGTCACTTCGCCCGCGTTGCGGAAGGAGACGAGCCCTTCTGCCGTAACGGTCGCGATGAGCGCGTCCGAACTCTCGAAAGTCACTCCCTTTTCCGTCGCGTCGGCGGGAAGGACCGCCGTTTCGATCTGCCAGGTTTCGCCGACTTCCGCCGTCTTCTTTTCGTTCAGGACGGAAACCGTCTCGGGATAGACGACGGTGATCCTTTCACCCTGTGCGTTGAGCTGTGCGTAATAGACGTCCTTGATGGTCACGACGGTGGTCGTGAACAGCGCGATCTCTTCCGCGGGGATCGCCGCGGCGTCCTTCTCGACGACGGGCGTATCCATGTCGTTGACGAAGAGCTGAATCCTGAATTCGTTGCCGCTGCCGAACACTTTGACGCGGATGACGTTCCATTCGTTTCTCGTGTAGGAACTGTCGATCTCGTAAGGTCCGCTCACTCCGGATTTTCCGCTGCCCCAGACGGTCGCCTTCATCGCTTCTTCCTGAACGAAAGCCTGGATGCCGTTCTGGTTGGGAATGGTCGTGCGGTCGCCGAGAGCGAAACCGACTCCGTGCCAGCCGTTGGGCGCGTTGTCCGTACGGACGACGTAACTGATCTCAAAGCAGTTCTGGTTGATCGTCGCGCCGCTCACCACGTCTCTGAGATAGAGCATGGAGAAGCCTGCGTCGACGGCGGATTTGATGTTCTCGGTCAGCGTCATGCTGCCGTCTTCGTTAAAGGTCCAGTAATTTTCCACGTTTTCGGCGTGCCCGTCCTTGGCTCCGCCGCTCGTGACGACGTAGTGTTCGAAGTTCTTCTTCGCGCTTTCTTCGTCCGTTGCGTAAGAGATAAATCTCTCGTCCGCCGAAACGGTCACCGTGACCTCTTTGCAGATTTCGGGAATGTCCGCCGAATACGCCTTGACCGTGTAGGTACCCGCGTTCGCGAAGTAAAGTTTATCTCCGACGGCGACGGCGCCCGCGGGAAGTTCGTACTTCACCGTTTTGAGAGTCGCCTCTTCGGGGAGAACGGTCGCGTTGATCGCAACGCCCTCGAACTGCGTCGTCTCGAAGGAATCCGCAGCGTCGATACCCGTCACGGGGATATAGTCCTCGCCGTTCGCGCCGAGAGAAGAATAACTGAATTTTTTTGCGGTGAAATCGCCGTTCGTGAAGTAGAAGCCGATGGATTCCGCGCTCATGACGTAACCCTTTTCGGCCATCAGTTCCTTAGAGATGGAAACCGCTTCGTAACCGTCGGCGTAAAGGGTCACGCCCGCCGCCGTCGCGACGACGGTGAGTTTATGCTCGGCAACCGTTTCCCATTTTATCAGTTTATCGCCTTCGTTATAGTCCGATTTGTTCAGTTTGGCAGAAGAATAAGTTCCCTTGCCGTCCGCCTGCATGAAGAGTTCCACGCCGTAGGGGCTGTCTCCCCAACGCGCTTTTCTCGCGTAGTTGCTGTAGCCGAAGATAAAGCCCGCCCAGCCGTTTCTGCTCGTCGAATTATAAGTGTAGACGAGTTCGGCTTTGAAATACTGTAATTTTTTCGTATTCAGTCTGATATAAAGGTTGTTTTCCGAAACGTCGTTGCCCGAATAGACCGACTGATTGATCTTCAGACCTCCGTCCGCGGTGAACACCTCGTTCATCGGTCTTCCGTAAGTCACCCACGGGTCCAAAGTGTAAAAATCGTTGTTCGCCTGCGGGTCGATGCCGACGGAGAAATCGGTCACGGCGGAGACGTCCGTCACCTGCGTGAAGTCGTAAACATTCTGATAGGTGTAATAGATCGGATTCTCGGGATCGTCCGCGGGATTGTATTCTCCTCCCGTTTCGCCTTGCCCGAGGGCGTTCACCTTGAAACTCTTCACGGTGAAATCGGCGTTCGTGATCATGAACCCGACGCTCGCGGCGGTCATCTTATACCCCGCATTCGCCATCTCCGCTGCCGTGATCTCGACGGTTTTCGTTCCGTCCGCCGTCATCACCGCGCCGGTTTCGGTCACGGTCAGGGCGAGAGTATGCTGCCCTACCTCCGTCCATTCCGCGGGCGTGGCTCCTCCCACGAAGTTGCCCCCGTTGAATTTGGATGCGGCGTAGGTGCCTGTGCCTTCCCGCTGAACGAACGTTTCAACCCCGTAAGGGCTGTCTCCCCAGCGTGCCTGCCTCGTATAATCGGTATAGCCGAACATGAAGCCCGCCCAGCCGTTTCTTTCCGCCGAATTGTAGGTGTAAACGAGTTCTGCGGAAAAATACGTGTACTGTACGCCGTCGATGCGGGTATAGATCCTGTTTTCCGAAACCTCGTTCCCCGAATAAGCGGAAACCTTTACCCGGAGTCCCTGATCGATCGTGAACATATCTCCGACGCTCTTTGCGTAAGTCACCCAGGATTCGGAA
This sequence comes from uncultured Clostridia bacterium, assembly GCA_945835865.1. Classification (GTDB taxonomy): domain Bacteria; phylum Bacillota; class Clostridia; order Christensenellales; family Borkfalkiaceae; genus UBA10281. Next base: position 3,311 of record CAMAJQ010000048.1, on the reverse strand, counting down.
GTATAGATATCATTGTTATCGCACGGATCGAACCCCACTGCAAGACCGCTGATCTCAGAGACCGAAGTCGCCTTCGTAAAATCGTAAGAACGGTCGTTCGTCTCCCCTTCCGCCTGCGCGACGGAAGTCCCCCCGAACGCGATCCCCGTTCCCGTCAGACCGACGGCGAACGCAGCCGCGAACGCTGCCAACAACATTTTCCTTCTTTTCATAATCTGCTCCTTTTCCCTTCACGGGATCCTTTATTTTCCGGATTCCTCCGAACGGACTCAATAGACGAGCCCGAGTTTTTTGAACTGAACGTCCGCTTCTTCCATCAGAGATTTCATGGAAGCGTTGGAATTGATGCTCCTGCAATAGTCGGCAACCGACTGATCGGTGGAACGGGTGGCGTATTTATAGGCAAAACTCACCATGTCGGCGACGACGTCGTTGACCTTGGAAGCGTCGAGGACGAGGAATTCGCCGATCTGCGGCGTCGTCTTGAAGGTAGCCGTCTTCAGATCGTGCTCCGCCACTTTCAGAATGACTTTGCTGACCTTGTCGCTCGTACCCTGAATGACGCCGTCGTAAGAGGACGAGATCCAGGCGCCCCAGTCCCATGCGCCGCTGTATTTGCCACGGTAACTGTTGCCGTCCCCGGAGGTGTTGCAATACACGAGCGGAGAATTCTCGATCGAAAGGTAGGAAATGCCGTTTTCAATGCCGACTCCCCAACGGAGGGCGTCGTACGCGACGCCTCTCTCGTAGGTGTCAGACTCTTCGTCGTGATAGGCGTAGCAGTCGTCGATGAGTTTGCAGATTTTTTCCATCATCGGCTTATTGAGGGAGGTCTGCTTGGAAACGGTGATGATGTTTCCGGCAAGTCCCTGCCCTGCCATATAACCGGCGTATTCGTTCGCCGCGTCTTCGGAAACGGGAAGCGGATAGGTCATCCACCAGTCCGAAGTATCGATTTCCTCGTCTCTGCCGGCGTTGGCGTCGATCTGCGTGGAAGTCGAAATGGATCCGGGATACCACTGAATGCCGATCTTTCCGGAAGTCGTTCTCTTATCGTCCGAGAACTGCTGCGAGAACCAGCTGGGATCGATGAGTTCTTCGTCGCAGATCTGGCGGAGATAATTGAGATAAGGCTCGAAAGAACCGTCCGTCGTGGAAAACTGAACGTTTCCGTCTCCGTCCAGATAAAAACCGTAGGGAACGACGGGCACCCGTCCCCACATGAGGGGCATCCACGTTTCCAGCGTACCGAGAGAATTCTTTCCTCCCGCCGTAGTAAAGCCGTAATAATCGACTTTATCAAGCCCTTTGTTCTTGAAAACTTTGATATATCTCGCAAAGAAAACGAGATCTTCCGGCGTATCGGGCATCCATTCTCCCCCCTTCGTGCAGGTCGCGCCGGCGGGGATATAGACGTCCGACGGGTTCGTCGTCACGTTGCCGTTTTTATCGTAGTCGTCCGTCATCGCGCGGTATTCTTCCGCCCAGTCTTCACGGATCTTCAGAGACCACGTGGGAGGAGTGGCGGGCGTCCAGATGGCGTTGAGTTTTCCGTTCTCATCCGTCATGATCTGTCTCGTGAACTTCTGGCTTTCGCTATCGAGGATCTTCTTGAAGTTCGGCATCTTTTCGAGATACGGCGTCCAGTCTTCGAGCAGAACACCCTGTCCGCGGATCGTCTGGAAAGAGGTAAACGTCGGGAAAGACACGATATTGGGCTTGTTCTTGGACGAGAAACCGATCGTGACCGAGTTTGCGAAATCCGTCGTCGCGTTCAGCGACACGTTCAGACCGTAATTCTCTCTGATCCACGCCTTATACGGGTCGTCCGCAGACGTCGGGGTGTTCGTCCACCCGCTCACCAGCAAAGACACGTCGTAGATCTCGTCTCCGGTCGTCCCGCCGGAGGACTGCGCCGACCCCGTCCCGCCGATCTGTTTGCCGCAGGCAGCCGCGCCCGCGACGAAAGAGACGGCGAGAATTGCCGATAACGTTGCTTTCAGAAATCTGTTTTTCATCTTTTCTCCTTTGCGGCGGAAAACGGTCCTTCCGGATCTCCCCGCCGAAATTATTATCGTTTTTTCACCATTCCCGCCCCGCGCTTTCCGCGTGGAAGGCAGGAAAGTTTTTTTTCGGTTCTTTTCAGCCCTTCACCGACCCGAGATAAACGCCCTTGGCGAAATATTTCTGGAAGAAGGGATAGACGAGAAGGACGGGGACGCAACCGATGACGGTCAGAGCCATTTTAACGGTCATATCGTCCACGCTGTCGATGCCGATGATCGCCTGGATCTTATCGAGATTTCCCTGATTGATCTGATTGAGATTGCTGAAGGAAATCTGAATATAATATTGCAGAGGCCACAGTTCGCTCGTCTGCGGAACGTAGAGATAGGCGTCGAACCAACTGTTCCACTGTCCGACCATGGTGAAGAGTCCGATCGCCGCCATCACGGGTTTTGACATGGGCAGGACGACGTTCAGGAAGATCCTCCATTCGTTCGCTCCGTCGATGTTCGCCGCCTCCTCGATCTCCCGCGGCAGACCTTCGAAAAACTGCTTGATGACGATGACGTTCCACACGTTCATGACGTTCGGCCAGATATACACCCAGATATTTTCCGTCAGACCGAGTTCCTCGATGACGACGTAAGTGGGAATGAGCCCGCCGTTGAACAGAATACAGAAGATGAGAAGTTTGATCACCGCCCCTCTGCCGGGAAGGTCCCTGCGGGAAAGCGCGTAGGCGAGCAGGGAACAGGCAAACAGACTGATCACCGTGCCGACCACCGTTCTGAAAACGGAAACGCCGAAAGCGCGGAGAATGTAATTGCCCGCCGTAAGCACCTGCGCGTAAGCGCGGATCGTGAACTTTTTCGGAATGGGCAGGAAGAAGGACGCGTCGATGTCCGTCGGAGAACAGAAGGAGACGAGCAAGGTATAGATCAGAGGGTATAAGCACATGACCGCCGTAATCGTGCAGATCAGAGTAATGGCGATGCCGTACGTTCTTTCGCTTGTTTTCGCTTTCATACGTTTCGCCTCCCTTACCACATGCTGACGTCGCACAGCTTTCTCGAAAGATAGTTGCTGCCGAGTACCATGATCATTCCGATCGCCGACTGGAAGAAGCCCATGGCGGCGCCTAAACTGTATTGAAATTCGTTTTTACCGCTCCAGACGAGCCACGTGTCGATGACGAGTGCCTGCTGCTTGGTCGTCGCGCTGTAGAAGAGCAGAAGCTGTTCTCCTCCCGCGCCTTTCAGGATGCTGCCGAGAGACATGACGGTCAGGAAAATGATCGTTCCCTT
>CAMAJQ010000047.1 GCA_945835865.1 uncultured Clostridia bacterium | reverse complement strand
CAGTTTGACGATCTCCGCCCTGTCGCACGTGACGTAGGAAACGAAGGAAACGTAGTCGTCTTTCGTCATCGGCGAAGGAATGCGAACGGAGATCTCGTCTCCGGAGGGAAAAGCGATCCCGTCCGTTTTTTCCGCTTCTTCGGCGATCAGCCCTACGCCGCAGCAACTCGCGGAGAGTTCGCCGAGAGAAAACAGAACGTTTCCGCAGATCGGGCATACGTAAAATTTCCCTTTCAGCACGTTTGCCGAGCGATTGGCGTTCAGCCGCTGTTTTCCGCTCATCAGTTCCGCAACGGATAAGCCGAGTGCGCCTGCAAGCGCGGGGAGAAAGGAGACGTCGGGGAGACCCCGCCCCGTTTCCCATTTGGATACCGTTTTTTCGGACACGAACAGGAGTTCGGCGAGTTGTCTTTGCGTAAGGTGTTTTTCTTCTCTTTTTTCTTTGATGAGTTCTTTGGAAAAGTATTCCATTTTTTTCTTGCTCCGCCGTCGGTCGGGGATTGCTCTTTCGCACGGACGGTCGGAGTTTACCTCCGCAAAATATCTTACCACCGAACGCCCTTCGTCGTCAACCTACGATTCGTAGAGCCCTCCCGGGAGAAACCGTTTACGGTTGCGGACGTGCGTTGCTTTTATCCGTTTACGCATTGTCCGCCTTTGCCTTTCGTACGATCTCCTTGATTTCTTCCAGGCTTTTCGCAAAGAAAATACCTTGCAGTCTGTTTTCGGAAGACAGACCGGTATCGATCATTTTTTTCAAAAGGATCCTCATTCCTTCGTAATATCCGTCGAGGTCGTACAGAATACAGGGAGCGGAAAGATGGCCGAGCGCGACTTTCGACATGACTTCCGTAATTTCTTCGAGCGTGCCCGTCCCCCCGGGAAAAGCAATAAACGCCTGTCCGAGTTCGATCATCTTTTTCTTTCTTTCAAACATATCTTCGGTGACGAAAAGTTCGTTCACGCCGTCGTATAACAGCCCGGCTTCGACGAAAAAACGAGGTTCGACCCCCGTGACCTTTCCGCCCGCGTTCCGGACGCTCTCCGCGAGGACGCCCATCAGTCCCGATTTCGACCCGCCGTAAACGAGATCGTTTCCGCTTTCCCCGATCCATCTCCCGAGTTCTTCCGCGGCTTTGCACAAAACGGGGCTTCCTTCGTTCGCCCCGAGGTATACGGTAATATTCATGTTGTCTCCCAAAGGACGGGCGAGGCGGTTCCTTCGGTATTTATTTCAACGAAAACCCGCTATAAGTCCTTTATTTATATTTTATTTATTCTTTCTTTTCGCGTTTTCAATCAGGATTTCAAGTCCGTCCCGATCGATGAGTTCGACGCCGTTTGCCTCCGCGAGAGCGATTGCCGATCTGGTAAAACGGTTGTTCGTTACGACGGCGACCTTATCCGTTTTATAGAATTTTTTGCCCGCCACGGCTTCCTGTACGGCTGCGTTTCCGACGGGACGGGAATATTTCTTGACCTGGATCCCGATTTTCGTAAGGCGTTTCCGGACGAGCAGGTCGATTCCCTGGTCGCCGCTCGCCTTGGTAAATTCGCATTTGTAACCGTTTGCGACGAACACGCGAGCGACGAATTTTTCAAATTCTTCGCCGCTTTTTCTTTCCGCCGCTTTCAGAGACCAGCGCAATTTTCGTCGGACGGCGGCGACGGCGATCGCCGCGGCGGCGAAGAGTCCGGCTGCGAGCAGGACGATCGTTTCCGGCTTCACGGTTTCAATCCTTGGCGGAATAGTAGAAAAACGATTCGTCTTCTCCCGTTTTTCTCATTCCGCTCGCTTCGATCATCTTCGCCGAGGGCGTGTTTTCACGGTAGCACCTCGCGACGGGCAAAACGCCGAGCGTTTCTTCCGCAAACCGTTTCGTCAGCGCGAACGCCTCTTCCCCGTAGCCGTGTCCGTGGCGTTCTTTCGCAATGCGGCAGCCGATTTCCGCTTTTCCGCCCATCGTGAAACGATAAACGATGCTTTCTCCGATCATTCTGCCGTCAAGCGTAACCGCAAAGTTGACGGAATTGCCGACGGAATAATCGAACGCCTGCTGATCGTAAAAGGTGTTTTCGTCCACTTTTCCGGTGATGCTTTCGTCCTCGCGGTAATCGTATCCCCAGAATTTGTTGTTTTCCTCGTCCGTCGAAAGGGCGAGGTAAGCGGGCTTGTCCTCTTCCCGAAAGGGACGAAGAACCACCTTTTCCCCCTTCAGGACGGGAATTTCTTTCAGGCGCGAAACGGGAGAGTCGACCTTTACGAGATATTTATCGACCAGAAAACAGGGGTGGTACTGCATTTTGGAAGTCCGCAACCCAAGGTCGTCGGAGTCGTCCTCCCGATTGACGTAGCGGAGGTTTTCGTTGCGGACGGAGTTCACGAAGAGGTGAAAAATCGTTGGGTAAACGCCTTCGTAACGGCGCAGAGCCTTCTCGGTGTGAATGATCAGCATTTCTCCGACGATTTCGCCGATGGTGATCGCCGCGATCTTTCCTTCCACGAAGAGAACGCCGCTCTCGAAAGGAAAATCGAAGAGGGCGTCGAGGAGTTCTTTCGTCTGCAGAAGTTCGCTCTTCTCTTCGATACCGCCGTCTTCGTGCTCCTTTGCGTATTCTCCGAGAAATCCGGCGACGGCGGGAAGGTCTTCCTTTTCGATTTTACGGAAAAGGTGATCGGGGTACGTTTTTTCGAATTTATGGATATGGTTGCGTTGCCCCGCGTATTTTTTTCCCGCAAAGGCGCGGACGTCCTCGATGCGGTAGAGGTAATCGCTCCATTTGCGCTCGTATCCGAAGAGGATCGGACGGGACAGCACTCTGCCGATCGTTCCGACCTGTTCTTTTTCCGCGCCGTAGATCATCAGGGGAATATCTTTTTCCTTCGCGTATTCCGCGAGCGCGAGAAGAGCCCCTTCTTCGTTTTTTCCGACGGGATAACTGTACGAAGGTTCTCCCGAAACGTTCTGGCGGACGATGAGCGTTTCGTCCACGACGGCGAACGCGAGGTCAAACCCCTTGTTCCACAACAAAAAACTACCGATCGAAACGTCGTTGCAGAGCAGTTTGCTCTTTGCTACGATCGGTGCGATTTTTTTTAAATTTTCTAAGGAATAGTCCAAAAATTCCATTTTTCTTCCGTTTTTCGCTTATGCGTTCTCTGAGTTCTTCCGTTCCAGTCGGTCAAGAAGTTCGCAGATGCGGTCGAGGTCGTCCCTCGTGTAATAATCGACGTAAATTCTGCCCTTGTTGTCGTTGCCGACGGCGGTAACGCGAGTCCCGAAAATCCGCTGCATGCGGTAGATCATGTCCTTGAGTTCCACGCTGAATTCAGGCGGCTTTTTCTTCCTTTTTTCCGTTTTGGGGGAAAGGATCTCCTTTGCCGCTTTCTCGACGTCGCGCACGCTGAGTCCTTCCGAAACGGCGCGTCGGGCAAGCCGTTCCTGATGGGTGCGGGGAAGAGAAACGAGTGCGCGCGCGTGCCCTGCAGACAGTTTTCCCGAGCCGACCAGTTCGATGACGGCGGGCGGCAGGGTCAGAAGACGAAGGGTGTTCGCCACGGTGGAACGGCTTTTGCCGATCCGGTCGGCAAGATCTTCCTGCGTGAGAGAAAATTCCTCCATCAGTTTTTTCATGGCGTTTGCCGCCTCGATGGGGTTGAGGTCTTCTCTCTGAAGGTTTTCGATGAGCGAAACTTCGCGGATCTCCCGTTCGTCGTAGTTTTTCACGACGGCGGGAACGGTTCTTCTGCCGGCAAGCCTGCTTGCCCGATAGCGGCGTTCCCCCGCGATGATGACGTAGCGGTTTCCGACGCGGCTGACGACGATGGGCATGATCACCCCGTGCCGGCGTATCGATTCGGCAAGTTCGGCAAGCGAGTCGCGGTCAAACGCTTTTCTCGGCTGATCGGGGTCGGGGAACACGTCGTCGATATTCAGTTCGAGCACCGTTCCGTTGACCGGAAGCGGAGTCGTTTCCGCCCCGTCGTTTTCCGGTTTTTTTTCTTCCGGGCGGGATGAAAGGGTTTCATCCGTTCGTCCGCCGATAAGCCGATTTTCCGTTGAAATTTCCTCTTCGGTCAGCGGCTTGGCAGATTCGCCGTCCGCCCGCTTTCCGCCTTCGATCAGGTCGAAGATATCCTGTCCGTATTGTCGTTTTTTCTCGTCTTCCAACGCTTTTTCCTCCCCGCGTTTTTCCCGGAAGATTGCGAAGGCAATACCGAAAACGGTATTGCCCCGAAAATTCCTTCCTCCCGTCCGGTTTCCCGTCGGTCGAGTCGTTTATTGCTGTTTGTCGTCGCCCGCGGTCGGCATGGGGGGAACGTCGTTCTCCTTCGCTTCTTCCGCTTTCCCGGAAGGGGTGCTCTCCGCTTTCAGCGCGCTGTCCACGCGTTTGAAAGGATTGGCTTTGCGTTCGGAATCGCGCGCGTCCATCGTTTCGACGATGGTTTTGACGTCCGTGCCCGCCATGATCATGTCCACTTCGTCCTGATAAATGGTTTCGCGCTCGATGAGCAGGCGAGCCATATTGTCGAGAAGGGTCTTGTTTGCGGTGAGCAGTTCTTTCGCGCGGGCGTATGCCGTCTTGATGATGCTTTCCACTTCGTCGTCGATGACGGCGGCAACCGATTCGCTGTAATTGGATTTGGTCTGATAGTCTCTGCCGATGAACACCTGATCGTTATCGCCGTAGTTGACGGGACCGATTTTGTCGCTCATACCCCATTCGGTGACCATTTTTCTCGCACGGTCGGTCACGACGGAAATGTCGTTGGACGCCCCGGAGGAGATATCCTTGATGATGAGTTCTTCGGCAACTCTTCCGCCGAGGGTCATCACGATATCGTCGAGAAGTTTGGCTTTGCCGAGATGGTTATCGTCGGAATCGGGTCTCGTCATGGTGTAGCCTGCGGCCATTCCTCTCGGAATGATGGAGACTTCCTGTACGGGATCGCAGTGGGGGAGCAGCCTTGCCAGAATGGCGTGACCCGATTCGTGATAGGCGGTGATGCGCTTATCCGTTTCGGTCACGAGACGGCTTTTCTTCTGCGGACCCATGATGACTTTATTGATCGCCTCGTAAAGGTCGACGTTTGTGATCGCTTTTTCGTTCTTTCTCGCCGCGAGGATCGCCGCCTCGTTCAGGAGGTTTGCGATATCCGCGCCCGAGAATCCCGCGGTCATTCTCGCAAGAACCTTGAAATTGACGTCCGCCGCAAGCGGTTTGTTTCTTGCGTGTACTTTGAGAATGGATTCTCTTCCGCGGACGTCGGGCATGTTGACGTAGATCTGACGGTCGAATCTGCCCGGACGCATGAGCGCGGGATCGAGAATGTCCGCGCGGTTGGTCGCCGCCATGATGATGATCCCCTCGTTAGCGTCGAAACCGTCCATCTGAACGAGCAGTTGGTTGAGCGTCTGCTCTCTCTCGTCGTTTCCTCCGCCGAGTCCGGCTCCGCGCTGACGACCGACGGCGTCGATCTCGTCGATGAAGACGATACAGGGCATGCTCTTTTTCGCCATGCTGAACAAATCTCTCACGCGGCTGGCGCCGACGCCGACGAACATCTCGACGAAATCGGAACCGCTGATGGAGAAGAAGGGAACGTTCGCCTCCCCCGCGACGGCTTTGGCAAAGAGGGTCTTACCCGTTCCCGGGGGACCTACGAGAAGGACGCCTTTGGGGATCCTCGCGCCGAGCGCGGAGAATTTGCGGGGGTTTTTCAGGAATTCTACGACTTCCTGCAGTTCTTCCTTTTCTTCTTCCGCACCGGCGACGTCGGAGAAGCGGACTTTTACGTTCTGGTTGACGCGCGCTTTGGTCTTGCCGAAGTCGAGCGCGCCCTTATTCCCGCCGTTGACCTGGCGCATGAAAACGAATACGAGCACGAGTCCGACGCCGAGCATGAGAAGAGGCATGATCATGCTCGAGAAGAAGGAACCGGAATTCGGGTCTTCGCAATCGAACACGACGCCGTTCACCTTCAGAACTTCGATCTCCGCCTGGAAGGTGCTCGAAGGATAAAGATAGGCTACGTATTTCTGAACGTATTTTCCGTTGGAAAGTTTCGTATAGCCCTTCAGCGTATAAGTATCGATGACGATTTTATCGATATAACTCTCGCTCGAAGTGGAAGTCTTCTTGACGAACACGATTTTCGGCTCGCTTTCTCCTTCTTCGGTTTTGTATTCGATCCCCGCGAGCCGGAAAAACTCGGTCGTATCTTTTTTCTCCGCCGAGGAGACCATTCTTCCCGCAAGCAGGAGAATTCCGATCACGGCGACGACGATAACGGATACGACGAAGAT
>CAMAJQ010000046.1 GCA_945835865.1 uncultured Clostridia bacterium | reverse complement strand
TTATGATAGAAACCAACGTGCCGGGGCTTTTCCCGGAACTTCTGGAACAAAGCAAATTTTTTCACGGAGCGGAGGATCTTTCCGTTCAGCATTTTTCTTCCGTTACGGGGGAAACTTTTCATAACGAGGTGACGGTGAACGGGAGAAAATTCTCCTTCGACAACGCCGCGGCGTATGCAAACGCCCTCGAAAAAAAGAGATACGAAAAACGCTTCGCCAAACTCGCTTTTTACCGTGCCGCGTCCGCCGTCCTCGGGGAAACCCTTCCCTGGGGAGCGCTCACGGGGATCCGTCCCGTTAAGTTTTCCTACCGCGAGGGAGATCGGTGGAGGGAGATCATGCGGGACGAAATGGGCGTCAGCGAGAAGAAACTCGATCTGGTCGGGCGCATTCGCGTTCAACAGGAGCCTTTCTATCGGACGAAACCGGGCGACGCCGATCTCTTTATCGGGATTCCCTTCTGTCCGACCCGCTGTTCCTACTGTTCTTTCGTCTCGCAGGAGATCGGGAAATGCGGACAGATCCCCGAATACGTCGACTGTCTCGTGAAGGAAATTAACGCCGCTAAACGGCTTATAGGCTCTCTCCGGTCGGTTTATATCGGAGGAGGAACGCCCGTTTCCCTGCCGGTCGGGCAGTTGGAAAGGATTCTGGACGCGGTGAGAGATCCCGGGGTGGAATTTACCGTGGAAGCGGGCAGACCGGATTGTATCGACGATGAAAAACTCTCTCTGTTGAAAGAGGCGGGGGTGACGAGGATCTGCGTCAATCCGCAGACTTTCCACGATAAAACGCTCGTCCTCCTCGGGCGGAAACACACGGTAAGGGATATTCTGGAAAAATACGAATCGGCGCGGAAATTCGGCTTTTCGGTCAATATGGATCTCATTGCGGGACTTCCCGGGGAGAGTCTGGAAGATTTCCGCGCGAGCGTGGACAAAGCCGCGGACCTTTCTCCCGACAACGTGACGGTGCATACCCTTTCCCTGAAAAAGGGAAGCAGGCTGAAAGAGTCGGTCGATCGTCTTCCCGACGGGGAGATCGGCGTGATGATCGACTATTCTGCGGAAAAACTCCTTTCTTCGGGCTACGAGCCCTATTATCTCTACCGTCAGAAATACATGGCGGGCAATCTCGAGAATACGGGATACGCCAAACCCGGCAAGGGATGCGCGTACAACGTGGACGTCATGGAAGAGATCACCGATAACGTCGCTTGCGGGGCGAACGCCGTTTCCAAAAAACTCTTCGGAGAAGAGGACAGGATCGAGCGGTACGGCGCGCCCAAGGACGTGCCGACCTATCTTTCGAAAATCGACAGAATCATCGCCGAAAAGGAGAGGCTTTTCACGGGAGAGGGAAGAAAAAGCGCCGACGGAGACAAATAAAGGCAAATAAGTTTCTTTTTCGGGGAAAAAACGGTTGCATTTCGCCATAAAATATGGTAATATATATAAGGTCGGAAAAAGTTCCGGTCCGGACTGATTGCGAAGTTTAACGAGTACTCGCCGTTCTGCTTCGTCTTCCAGCCTGCATTTTCCATACGGAGGATAATAAAAATGGAAAAAGAAAGAAAATCGCAGATCATTAACGATTTCAAGAGACACGACGGGGACACCGGTTCCACCGAAGTTCAGATCGCTCTTCTCACCGAGAGGATCAACCACCTGAACGAGCACCTGAAAGTCAACAAAAACGACAAGCACAGCCGCCGCGGGCTTCTGAAAATGGTCGGCCGCAGAAAGGGCTTGCTTGACTATCTCAAATCCGTCGACATCGAGAAGTACAGAGAAATCATCGCAAAACTCGGTCTCAGAAAGTAATGACTCACGAGGCTGTCGCATGAAAAAAGCGAACGGAAACCGGTCCCCGGCGGGGCTCCGTTTTCCGTCGCTCGTTGCGGCGGCTTTTTCTTTATCACCCGCAGATTTTCCCGCGAGACGGGGAAAAGACCGGCGGAAAGGACGACGAGTACGCGTCGCGGAGGGGATCCCGGAGGGATCCGACTGAGGCGCGTTTCTATAAAAATCAGAGAAATCAAGGAGAACAAAGAAGCATGTTGGAAAATCACAGAGTTTTCAAGACGACGATCGGCGGCAGAGAAGTTTCGGTCGACGTGGGCAAGTACGCTCAGCAGGCGAACGGCTCTTGCATCGTCAAATGCGGCGACACGATGGTGATGGTCAACGTTACCATGGCGCCTACCCCGAGAGAGGGCATGGATTTCTTCCCTCTGTCGGTCGATTACGAGGAGAAAATGTATTCCGTCGGCAAAATTCCCGGCGGATTCAAGAAGAGAGAGGGAAGAGCGAGCGATAAAGCCATTCTCGTTTCCCGTCTGATCGACAGACCGATCAGACCCCTTTTCCCGAAGGGGCTTTTCAACGACGTGACGGTCGTGGCGACCGCACTTTCCGTCGATCAGGACATCGCGCCCGAACCGCTTGCCATGTTCGGCAGTTCGGTTGCCCTCAGCATTTCGGATATTCCCTGGGCGGGTCCCACGGGGTCGGTCGTCGTCGGCATGGTCGACGGAGAATACGTCATCAATCCTACGGTCGCACAGAAGGAAAAGAGCACGCTTGCCCTGAATCTTTCGGGCACCAAGGACGCCATCATGATGGTTGAAGCGGGCGCGAAGGAACTCGACGACGAGTCGATGATCGGCGCGATCCTCTTCGGTCACGAAGAAATCAAAAAACAGTGCGCATTCATCGAGGAGATCGTCGCGGCGTGCGGCAAGAAAAAACTCGAAATGGAACTCTATCACGTTCCCGAGGACGTCGACGCGGCGGTCAGAGCATATGCGGGCGAAAAACTCGATTATGCGCTCGATACCTTTGACAGATTCGAGCGCCAGTCCCGTCAGGACGAAGTGGAAAAGGACGTCCTGGAGCACTTTGCGGAGCAGTTCCCCGGAATGGAAAGAGAGATGAAGGATTCTCTCTATTACATCACCAAGGAAAAAGTCAGAGCCAAGATCACCAACACGGGCGTCAGACCGGACGGCAGAAGCCTGACGGAGATCCGCCCCATCTGGTGCGAGCACGGCATTCTGCCGAGAGTCCACGGCAGCGCGGTGTTCACGAGAGGTATGACGCAGGTCATGACGACCTGTACGCTCGGAACGATTTCCGAAGTGCAGAAACTCGAAGGGCTGGATAACGAAGAATATAAGAGATATATTCACCACTACAATATGCCCGGTTACGCTTCCGGCGAAGCGAAGCCGCTCAGAAGCCCCGGAAGAAGAGAGATCGGACACGGCGCGCTGGCGGAAAGGGCGTTGGAACCGATGATTCCTTCCGAAGAGGAATTCCCTTACGCCATCCGTCTCGTCTCTGAAGTCCTTTCCTCCAACGGATCCACTTCTCAGGCGTCCGTCTGCGGATCGACCATGGCTCTCATGGACGCGGGCGTTCCCATCAAGAGACCGGTTGCCGGCATCGCGATGGGGCTTATCAAGGATACCGAAAGCGGTAAGATCTCCGTTCTGTCCGACATTCAGGGGCTCGAGGATTTCCTCGGCGATATGGATTTCAAGGTCGCGGGAACGGTCAACGGCATCACCGCCATTCAGATGGATATCAAGATCAAGGGTATCAGTGAGGAAATTCTGAGAAAAGCCATTCATCAGGCAAACGAAGGCAGGCACTTCATTCTCGGCAAAATGCTCGAATGCATTCCCGAGCCGAACAAGGAACTTTCCAAGTACGCGCCCAAGATCATTGCTTTCACCATTCCCACCGAAAAGATCAAGGACGTCATCGGCAGCGGCGGAAAGACGATCAACAAGATCATCGACGAGACGGGCGTCAAAATCGATATCAACGACGACGGCAAAGTGTTCATCGCGAGTTACGGCGAGGATACTTCGGGCGCCGAAAAGGCGAAAGCCATGGTCATGTCCATTGCGAGAGATCCCGAAGTCGGCGATATGTTCATTTCCACCGTCGTCCGCATCCTTCCGAGAGTCGGCGCTTTCTGCGAACTTGCTCCCGGGAAAGACGGCATGATCCACATTTCCAAGATGAGCGAAAAGAGAATCAATTCCGTCGACGAAGTCCTTGCGATCGGCGATACCGTCAAGGTCGAGATCATCAAGATCGGCGAAAAGGGAATCGATTTGAAGCTGCTGGAAAAAATCGAACAGGAATAAACGTCTTTCTGTTGAAATAAGTCGATTAAAGGGATATTATCATGGATTTTGCAGAAATCGTAAAAATCGTGTTTCTCGGGATTATCGAGGGGATCACGGAATGGTTGCCCGTTTCGAGTACGGGCCACATGATCCTCTTCGAGCGGTTTTTCCCTCTTTCTTTGAGCGAAGAGTTCAAGGAAATGTTCTTCGTCGTCATTCAGTTCGGGGCAATTCTCGCGGTAATCGTTGCATTCTGGAATAAATTATTCCCTTTCCGCTTCCGCAAAGATCAGCCGCACGTCAGAAAAGACGTCGTTTCCATGTGGCTGAAGGTTGCCGTAGCCTGCCTCCCCGCCGCGGTCGGACTGTTCGCCGACGATTTTCTCAACGAACACTTCTATAACCCGACGACGGTCTCCGTCATGCTGATCGTATACGGCGTTGCGTTTATCGTCGTGGAAATCGTCAATAAAAAGAGAACGCCTTCCGTCAATTCGGTCGGCGAACTCTCCTTTTTCAAGGCTTTTCTGATCGGATGTTTCCAGGTCCTTGCGATGATTCCCGGGACTTCCCGTTCAGGAGCGACGATCATCGGCGCATTGATCATCGGCGTTTCCCGTCCTACGGCAGCGGAGTTCACCTTTTTTCTCGCCGTCCCCACGATGGTTTGCGCGTCCGCTTATAAGTTGATTAAATTCGGATTTTCTTTCGGCGGGGCAGAGATTTCCGCCCTGTTGCTCGGCATGGCGGTGGCTTTCGTCGTCTCTCTTCTCGCCATCCGTTTCCTGATGAGCTTCGTCCGCAAGCATGATTTCAAGCCCTTCGGCATTTACCGCATCGCGCTCGGGATCGTCGTGCTCGTGCTCTGCGTGCTTCTGTAAACCGTCATTTTACTCCGTCCTGCCCGAGGGATCGGGCGATCAGATCCCGATTGTTCCGGATGCGCTCGTCGCGCGGGGAAAAAGATAAGGCTTTTTCCGCTTCGGCGAGCGCCTTTTCTTTTTGCCCGAGATAAAAATAAGCGACGGAGAGCAGATCGTGCGGAAGGCTGCCGTAGGCTTCTTTTTCCGTAATGTAAGTGGAGTCCTTTTCGCTCAGTGAGAGGGCTTTTTTCGCAAAGAAGACCACTCCTTCCCATTCCCGTTTTTTCATCAGAAGCGTCGCGGCATCGGTGAGCGGTTCTCTTAAGTGAGGCGCTTCGGCGATCGCGCGGTACGTCCAGACCTCTCCTTCCCTTTCGTTGCCGAGACGGAAATAGCAGGCGGCAAGGTAGCGCATGGATGCCGCCCTCTCGTCCTTCCAGGTGGCGGAAGGGAGAGAAAGGTGCTTTTTCAGGGTGTCGATCGCATCCTGCCACCTGCCCCGGAAGAAATATTCCCTCCCGAGATAATGCACGTTTCGGTCGTCCGTAGGCATTTCCCGGACGGAGAGTTCCAGAAGTCCGAGATATTGTCCGCGGGACTTTTCGGGGTCTGCACGGTGGTCGAGTTGAATGCCGTCTACGAAGATTTCTCTTCCCGTTACCCCGTAAGAGAAAGCGAGGACCTCGTGTACGGGGTGGATCCAATAGACGCCCCAACGGCGGTGAATTTTAGAATAGCGGAAGACCCGCCCTTCCGAGCCGTCCTCGTTGAAGTTCCAGGTGTAGCGGTAATAGGCGCGCAGGACGTCGTCCGACCACGCCTTCTCGAGTTTTTCTCTCCAACCGGGATGAAAATACTCGTCGAGATCGGTGCAGACGCAGATATCGGCGTCTGCGGGAACGAAGGTGAGCGAAAGGTTTCTCGCCACGTCAAACCGCCACGGATCGACTTTTCTGACCGCGACGTGCGATCCGCCTTCGGTCAGAAGTTCTACCGTCCGGTCGGTGGAACCCGTATCCGTCACGTAGACGCCGTCTGCCTCCTTCATGGAATCGAGCCAGCGTCCGACGAATTTTTCTTCGTTTTTACAGATTGCATATACGCAGATTTTCATCTTTCTCCTTCCTTTGCGGCCCGCCGTTTTCAGACGGAAGGGTTTTTTCTGAAAAAGTCTGCACGCGTGGGCGTGCAGACTTCCGTTAAGCCGTCAGTCCGCTTCCATCAGACCGGCGTTGATCAGGTTGGTGAGTAATCTGTTGAACTGTGTGAGGATGGTGGTGGCTGTGGCCGGCGAAACGTTTTCGGCAGGGGTTACGGTTCC
>CAMAJQ010000045.1 GCA_945835865.1 uncultured Clostridia bacterium | reverse complement strand
GCTTTTCATTAGTTTTAGTACCGTTTTGTGGTTCAATAAAATCTGGCGAGTATTTGGTATTAAATTCCTTTTTTCTAGACATAAAAATATGCACCTCTATAAGTTTGTCTAACTTTTGGGGTTCACATCAAACCCCGGCGGAAACGCTTTTATTCTTTTTCAAACTGGCTGTTATACAGTTCCGCATAGAAACCGCCTTTTGCCAGAAGTTCCTCGTGCGTACCCTGCTCGACGATATTCCCTTGATTCATCACGAGGATCTCGTCTGCGCCGCGTATCGTCGAAAGGCGATGCGCCACGACGAAAGACGTCTTCCCCCTCGTCAGGCGATCGAACGCCTGCTGAATATGCACTTCCGTACGCGTATCGATATTGGAAGTCGCCTCGTCGAGAATGAGCATCGGCGGCAGACACAGCATGACCCTCGCAATGCAAAGAAGCTGTTTCTGCCCTTGCGACAAACTTTCCTCGCCGATCACGGTATCGTACCCCTCGGGCAATTTTTCGATAAAGGACTGACAATGCGCCAGGCGGCACGCCTCTTTCAACTCCTCGTCGGTGGCGTCCTTTTTGCCGATGGTCACGTTATCCCGCACGGACGCGCGGCGGATCCAGGTATCCTGTAAAACCATGCCGTAACGGCGGCGAAGGTCTGCGCGCGGCACCTGCGTCACGTTGACTCCGTCGACCGAGATACTCCCTTCGTTTACGTCGTAAAAACGCATCAATAAGTTGATCAAAGTCGTTTTCCCGCAGCCTGTCGGACCGACGATTGCCACTTTTTTTCCCTCTTCCGCCGTCAGATTGAAACCGCTGATCAGAGGCTTTTCGGGAACGTACGAAAACGCGACGTCACGGATCTCCACCCTGCCTTCCGGCGGTTCAGGCAACCGCAGGCAGGCGTTTTCATCCGTCTCGCAGGGTTCGTCGATGAGATCGAAAAGCCTCGTAGCGCTCGCCTTCGCGCTCGCGAGTTCCGCGAGCACGTCCGAAATCTCGTTGAAGGGCTTGGTGTAACGGTTTGCGTAACTAAGCAGAGAGAGCAGAGTACCTGCCGTAACGGCGAAGACGCCGCCTGCCCCCGAAACGGCGAGAAGAGCGCCCGTCAGCGCGACGCAGGCGTACACGACGGAATTGACGCAGCGCGTCGTAGGGTTGGTGAGAGAGGAGAAAAAGACGGCTTTGAAAGATGTTTCGCGAAGTTCCTCGTTGACCTGTACGAACCGTTCGTTAAAGTGTTTTTCCGCGCCGTACGCCTTGACGGTGGGAAGATTGCCGAGGGTCTCCTCGATGATCGCCGTCTCCCTGCCGACCGTCTCAGACTGCTTGCGGAAAAAGCGATAAGTTTTCCCCGTGATGAACTTTGCGGTAAAGAGGGACAGAGGAGTGATAAGCGCGACGACGAGAGCGACGACGGGATTGATGATCAGCATGCAGACGAGGGTGCCGACGATGGTCAGGATCCCCGTGAAAAAGCGGGAAAACCCGAGCAGAAGCCCGTCCGAAAGCCGGTCGGCGTCCCCGATCTCGATCCCGAGAACGTCCCCCACCCGTTTGCGGTCGAGACTTTTCAGGGGAAGCCGCTGAAGGTTGCGGAAAACGTCGTTTCTCACCTTCCGCGTCACGCCGTTGGCGATCCTGTTGCAAAGCACCTCGGTAAACCACTGCGAAACGCCCGCCGCGAGTGCGCAGAGCACGGCGGCGATCCCGAGCCCGCCGAGCCGTGCAAAATCCACGGCGTCCTTGCCGACGATAACGTCCGTCGCCTTTCCGAACAGAACGGGCAACACGAGGGACGCGACCACGAAAACGGCGGAAAAAACGAGCGATAAGACGAACGGACGAACGTAGCCTTTCATATAACGGAGCAGTCTTCTGAAAAAGGAATTCTTCATCATTCGTCTCCTTTCACCTGCGAAAGGTGGATCTCGCGGTAGGTTTCGCACGTTTTCATCAGTTCTTCGTGCGTGCCCCGTCCGACGATTCTGCCTTCGTCCAGCACGAGGATCAGATCGGCGTTCCGCACGGACGCCGTCCTCTGCGAGACGATAAAGACGGTCGGCTTGGGGGAAAGGGAGTGGATGCTCCTGCGGAGCCTGAGGTCGGTCGCGTAGTCGAGCGCGGAAGAAGAATCGTCGAGGATCAGGATCTCGGGTTTTCCCGCGATCGCGCGCGCGACGGAAAGCCGCTGTCTCTGTCCTCCGGAAAAATTCTTCCCGCCCTGTTCCGCCTCGGCGGTCAATCCGCCTTTGACGGCGAGAACGTCGCTTCCCTGCGCGACCTCCGCCGCTTCGAGAAGTCCGTCGTCGGACAGTTCTTCTCTTCCGAAGCGGAGATTGGACGCGATCGTTCCGTGGAAAAGAGCCGGACGTTGCAAAGCGATCCCGACGAGCCCGTGCAATTCCTCCGCAGAATACCCGCCGACGTCTTTCCCCGCGATGCTGACCGTTCCGCACGACGGCCGATAAAGAGCGGGCAGAAGATTGACGAGAGTAGATTTCCCGCTTCCCGTTCCGCCGATGACGCCGACCGTCTGTCCTTTTTCCACGCGGAAACTGACGTCGGAAAGGCTTTCGCCTCCGTCTCCGTAACGCACGGAGACGTTTTTATATTCGATATACGCGTCCGAGATCTTTCCCTCCGCGGGAAGGGGGAGGCTTTCGTCCTCACAGAGAACGGCGTCGATCCTCTTTCCGCACGCCAACGCTTTGGAAACGCTGACGATCAGATTGGCAAACTTGACGAGTTCGATCAGGATCTGCGACATATAATCGTACAGGGCAACCGTCTGTCCTTGCGTGAGATCCCCTTGTCCGACCCGCACGCCGCTTACGTAGAGCAGAGCGACGATGGCACAGTTCACAAGGGCGAAAGTGAGCGGATTCAGCAGGGAGGATATCCGTCCCACACCGTTCTGAAACTTCTCAAATGCCTCGGTTTTCGACTTATACGACCGTATTTCGTCTTCCTCCACGCCAAACGCACGAATGACCCGCACCCCCGTGAGATTATCCCGCGCGACGGACGAAACCTCGTCGAGCCGCCTCTGAGCCTCGCCGTAACGAGGCATGGTCGACTTCATGATGAGGGCGACGGCGACGGAGAGAGCGAGAATGACCGCAACAAAGACGAGGGAGACCCGGACGTCGATCAGAATCGCCGCGACGAGAGCGCCGAGCACGACGAAGGGAGAGCGCAACATCAGCCGGAGAACGAGGTTAGTCCCCGTCTGCAGTTGGTTGACGTCGCTCGTCATACGGGTGATCATAGGCGAAACACCCATTCTATCCGTCTTGCCGAGAGGAAGACGGAGCAGTTTGGCAAACAGACTCCCGCGCACGTCGGTGGAAAAACCCGTCGCGGCGCGTGCGGAAAAGAACTGTCCCGCCAGAGAAAACGCCAATCCCGCAAGCCCGCAGCCGATCATCAGGATGAAGTCTGCGATCACCGTCTGCCTCTGCCCGCCTTTGACCCCGCGGTCGATGATATCGGCGACGATGAGGGGGATCAGCAGTTCCAGCGTTGCCTCGCACAGTTTGAACAGAGGAGCGAGCACGCAATCTCTCTTGTATTTCTTTAAATGTGAAAAGAGTTTTTTCAATTTCATTCTCCCTCGCGTATCTCTCGCCGCAGCGGCGGCCCGGAAGTCCCGCGCCCGCCGAGATCCGCCTTTACCTCTTTGCCTTGATTTCCTTTCTCTCCGACAGCAGGTCGGCAGCCCTTTTCCGCAGGGCGGAATCGTCCGGTCCGATCAGCAATTCGTCGTTCAGACGGTAAAACCCGTCGCTTCCGAAAAGGGTGAGAAAGGATACGAAATCCTCGTTTGCAACGAGCGTCGTCAGCATGGCTGTCAGTTCCTGCCGCTTGCCGAGAGATTTTTCGGCAAAGGCGAGAAGACGGTCGATCTTCTCCTCCGCGCTTTTCCCTTCGGCTAAGACGTTTTCATACTCCTCCGAGAGCGCTTCCGTCGGCGAAGGACGACATAAAAGTTCAACGATCGTCTTATAGGTCTTCCTTTTCACGGAATCAACCGAAGGGTCTTCCGCTTTGATCCGGTAAAGATCCGCCGTTTTCTTTCCGTCTTCTTCCGTCCGGATCCGATCGATCTCCTCTTTTGCCGCGCGGTAATTCCCGTACGATCCGACGGCGGCGGACGCGATGCGGCAGATCTTTCCGCGGAGGATCTCCGCGACGGCAAACCGTTCGTCGAACGGCTTTCCTTCGAGAGACACGCTTTCCGTTCTCCCGTTTTCGGCGTCGTCCGAAGAGAGGAGTTCGCGATATCTCCCGAACAGGTTATAAAAGCGGAAGAAGGAAGAGGCGATCTCCGCGCTCCTCACGTATTCGGACACGAGAGACAAAGTGACTTCGTAGCCGAATTTTTCGTAGGCGCGTAAGGCGTAGGACAGATCTTCCCAGCCGCGCGGCGTAACGAACTCGTATTCCGTCTGCCCACGTTCGGCGTAGAAGAGTTTATCCCTGTTTTCCGAAAGGAAGAAGGTCACGCTCTCGTGAACGCCGTTGTTGACGGCGTAAAGAGCGAAGGCGTCGTAATCGGGGCTGACCTCCATTTTCTTCACGCGGTCGAGGGTGACCATGTCGAGTTCGGTCGCCGATTTGTTGTACTCCTCGGGGTTGCCTGCCGCCACGAGGACCCAGCCGCGCGGAATTTCGTGCGAGCCGAACTTTTTATGCTGAAGCAATTCGAGCATGGCGGGCGCAAGCGTTTCCGAAACGCAGTTGATCTCGTCGAGAAAGAGGATCCCCTCTTTTTTGCCCTGCCGTTCGATGGCGTCGTAAACGTCCTTGACGATCTCGCTCATCGTATATTCGGTGACCGAATATTTTTTCCCGCCGAAGGTCTTTTCGGCGATGAAAGGCAAGCCGAGCGCGGACTGTCTCGTGTGGTGGGTCATCGTGTAACTGAGAAAACCGATGCCGAGTTCCTCCCCGATCCTGCTCATGATTGCCGTCTTGCCGATGCCGGGCGCGCCGATCAGAAGTACGGGACGCTGCCGTTCGAGGGGAACGACGTACCGACCGTCTTCGTCCTTGTCCAGATAGATCGTCACCGTCTTTTTGATTTCGTTTTTTGCTTCGAGAATATTCATACCATCTTTCCTTTCCGCTCCGGAACCTGATCTTCCGCCTTCCGGCAGAGCCCTTTTCCGAAGTCGTTTTTCCGTTTATTCCAAAGAGAGTTTATACGCAAACTTGGGCACGGCGATCCGATCCTTCTGCTTGCCGAACAGCACGAACGCCGTCGGAAAAGGGGGGACCCGTTTCGGGAACACCCCGACGCCGTCCGTAAAGTAGACGAGCCCGCGGATCCGCTTTCCCGCCCGCGCTTCCTTCTCCAACAGATCGAACACCGGTCTGAAATCGGTGCCTCCCCCGCCGACGAGGGTGAAAGATTCCATCAGTCCGTCGAACTGCCGGCGCGTTCTGACCGTCGTATCGGAGCGGACCCTGTCGTCGCACTGAATGATCCTCAACCCCGAGCCGAATTCTTCCGCCCCCGTCTGCTCGACGACCGATCTCGTCTCTTCGAGAAAGACGCGGACGGGTTTTCCCTTCGTGCTCCCCGAAGTATCGATTGCCACGACGAGATCTTCCGCCCGTTTGTCATCTTTCGTCTCCGTATTTTCGATGAGAGGAAGATTGCCGTAAAGAGAGAGCCCGAAAACGTAATAGTTGAGATCGAATTCGTCCGCCGACAATCCCTTCCTCTCCTTCCGTTTCAGAAAGCGGCGGAGAAAGGTGAGATAATTCATTCTCTTGCCCGCGCAGACCGAAAGAAGTTCTTTCAGCGTCCCTTCTTCTCCGCCGAGCGCGGAAAACGTCTGAAGGGCTATCCGCATCCAGAATTCCTCCCCGTCGCAGACCTCTTTTCCCGCCTCCTTTTTTTTCTCCCCCGTTTTTTCCCAAAGGGAATGATCGCAAAGGGTAAAAAGAGAGGCAAGCGCCTTTCTTTCCCCTTCTTCCAAAAGAGAAAGATACTTTTCGGCAGATCGGTCGTTCATAACGTCGTATCGGTCGATAATCGCCTTATACACTGCTTTTCTCTTCTCTTTTTCCCGATAGTCCCCGTAGGGGAACCCCATCTCGTCGGTCGCGCAGAAGACGCAGACGTCCGCCGCGAGAGAAAAGATCTCCCGATCCTCCGCCTCACGGAAGGGATGAAGAAAGAGACAGTGCAGCAAAGGATGCAACAGGAGAAGAGAAACGTCTTCTCCCCTTGAAAAAAGGGAGACGAGGTTTTCTTCGTCCGCAAAGAGACTCGTCCCGTCCGTCGCGACGGGATAGGGATACTCCCCTACGCGGATATCCAGTTTTCCCAGAGGATAGGAGAAAAA
>CAMAJQ010000044.1 GCA_945835865.1 uncultured Clostridia bacterium | reverse complement strand
CGCCTTCGCCTTCCGTTTCCTCTTCCGCCAAGGGGAATTTCCCGTCGTCGTTCCGGCAGTCGTCCTTCCCTTCCCCTTTCCCTGCGGGTACGGATGCCTCCGCTTCCGCTTCGAGCGAGGCGGAAATATCCTCTTTCGTGGGCGGCAGTTCCGTCGCGGGGGCAGGTTTTCCGACCGTCGAGAGGATCGAACTGACAATCAGTTCGACGATCGGGAGCACGGCGAGGATCCCGTACAGAACCGCCGCAAACTTCGCCGCGACGGGTAGGAAAGCGGGCAGAGCGTCCGATTTCAGGTTCCAGAGGACGACGCACGCCGCCGAAGCGACCGTTGCAAGAAGGGAAAATCCGACGATGCCCCCTCTTCTCGCCCGATAAAACGCTTCGTCGCCGCGGAAAATCCTGAAATAGTAGTAGGCGAGCGACGCGCGGTATAAAGCAAGCATCAGCGTCAGACAGATGCCGAGTACGGCGAACAGATAGGACATTCCCGCGTATTTGACGAGTTTGATCCCGCTCAGGTCGTCCGTGACGTCCTGTATGGTCGTTACGACCGTCCTGATCTGAAACAGACAGAGAATCGTTCCTGTCAGCAGAAGCGCCGCGGCAAGTACGGATAATCCCCCCGAGATCAGGCTCAGATATTTCTTTTTCATCCTCGTTTCCTCCCTTCCGTTTTCAGATCAGCCCGTTCTGCACGGCGTAGACGGTCATGGCACAGAGCAAGCCGAACACGGTTACGGCAGCAACGATTTCAATGCATTTTTTCAACTTCGTTTTCTTCATACTTCTATTTTAACATATTTCCTGAAAAAAGCAACAAAATATTTGACAAAAAGAAAAAACGGTATTATAATGTTATCGAAAATTCCTACCGGTCAGGTAGGAATTAAGCCGGTCGGACGGCGGAAAGCGCGTCGGAACAGGGAGAAAAGCATGAAAATTTCCTCAAAAACCCATTACGGCGTTCAGGTGTGTTGTCTGCTCGGCGCGTCGGACAAGGTCCTTTCCGCAAAGGAGTTGGAAAGGCGGACGGGCGTTTCGAGCAAGTATCTCGAAAAAGTCCTGAGAATTCTTCTTTCGGTCGGCGCGGTGAAGGCGACGCGGGGTGCCGGCGGAGGCTACTCGCTGTCCCGTCCCGCAAGCGAGATCCATATGGGAAAGGTCGTGCGCGCGTTGGAAGAAGACAATATGGAGATCATCGGCTGTGTGAACAAAACGGGCTGCTGCTGTCCGTCAAGCGTGCTCTGGAAAAGACTTTTTGAAGGAATAAACGATATATTGGACGGTATTTCGCTTCAACAGATATTGGAAGGCAATCTTGAAAATACCGCTATCGGAGATATAAAATGAAAGAGATTTATTTCGACCACGCCGCTACCACGCGGACGGACGAAAGGGTATTACGGAAGATGCTCCCCTATTTCGGAGAGATCTTCGGAAATCCGAACAGCCAGCACGCGTTCGGAAGAGAGGCGCAAAAAGCCGTCGACGAGGCGAGAGACACCATTGCGAAACTGATCGGCGCCAAGCCGAACGAGATCTATTTTACCTCGGGCGGAACGGAGAGCGACAACTGGGCGCTCCGCGGGATCTGCCGGGCGCTCAAGGGCAAGGGCAGACACCTGATCATATCGAAAATCGAACACGCGGCGATGCTCTCCACGGCGAAGGAACTGGAGAAGGACGGATTCGAGTTTTCTTATATCGGCGTAGACAAGGAAGGGTTCATCGATCTCGAGGAACTTGAAAGCGCCATTCGTCCCGATACCATTCTCATCGGCTGCATGTACGCCAACAACGAGATCGGCACCATCGAGCCGATCGCCGAAATCGGAAAGATAGCCCGCAGACACGGCATTTTCTTCTTTACGGACGCCGTGCAGGCGATGGGCGCGCTCCCCATCGACGTGTCCTCTTCCGATATTGACCTCATGAGTTTTTCTTCTCATAAATTCAACGGGCCGAAGGGTATGGGCGCTCTGTATATCCGGACGGGCGTACCTTTGGGACGGCTGATTTCGGGCGGACATCAGGAAAGGACGAGGCGCGGCGGAACGACGAACGTTCCGGGCGTCGTCGGCATGGCGGAGGCGTTGCGGCTCACCAAGGAGACGCAGGCAGAAGATTCGGCTTACGTCGCATCGCTGAGAGACCGCTTTATCGGTCGGGTGACGGAGGAGATCCCTTACGTGAAACTCAACGGTCCGAAAGACGGAACGAAGAGGCTGCCCAACAACGCCGATTTTTCCTTTGAATATATCGAAGGGGAATCCATTCTGTTCAGCCTCGATCTGGCGGGTATCGCCGTTTCGTCGGGATCCGCCTGTTCGAGCGGATCGCTCGAGCCCTCTCACGTTCTTCTCGCCACGGGCGTTCCGGAAGAACTCGCGCACGGCTCCATCCGCTTTACCTTCGGGAAGGAAAATACCGTTGAGGAAGTCGATTACGCCGTCGATACGCTGAAAGAAATCGTCGGGAGACTGAGAAAAATGTCCCCCTTGTTCAATCTGAAAGGAGATATGCAGAATGTATAACGATAAAGTCATGGAGGCGTTCCGCAATCCGCAGAACGTCGGAGAAGTTGAGAACTATAACGGGCTCGGCAAGGTGGGCAACGCCGCCTGCGGGGATATCATGCAGATCACGCTGAGGATCGAGAACGACGTCATCGTCGACGCGAAGTTCAAGACCTTCGGTTGCGCCGCGGCGATCGCCACGAGTTCCACCGCGACCTCGATGGTCATCGGCATGACGGTGGAAGAGGCGCTCAAACTGACCAACAAACGGGTGGTCGAAGAACTCGAGGGGCCCCCCCCGCAGAAACTGCATTGTTCCGTCCTGGCGGAAGAGGCCATCAAGGCGGCAATCGAAGATTATCGCAACCGTCAGAAAGGGGTGACGACGCCCGAAGAACAACCGAAAATGGTGTAAAAGCCGACAGAAACCGTCGGGGAAAAGGTTCTGCCGCATTCTTTTGCGGATGCGCGGAATCTTTTTTTATTCTTCGGTTCCGCGCCCGAAAAGAACTCCAGGGGCGGGGCAGAGGCGCGCATATCGGCGGTTTTCGGCGGGGCGGCGGAAAAAACAGAAAATTTTTCCCTTTCCGCGCGACGGAGCGGAGTTTTTTACGAGTAATATGGTATAGGAGTTTTTCACGGAAGGTGAAGAGGATGGAAGACGGAAAAATCGTGGATTTATATTGGGAGCGCTCGGAACGCGCGATCCCGGAAACGGCGAAAAAATACGGACGGTATTGTTTTTCGATCGCCTATCGCATTTTGTCCTGCAAGGAAGATGCGGAGGAAAGCGTAAACGATACTTACGTCGGCGCGTGGAACGGGATGCCTCCCCACCGACCCTCCGTTCTTTCCGTTTTCCTGGGAAAAATCACCCGAAGGATCTCCGTGGATAAATTCCGGAAGAAGACCGCCCGGAAACGGGGCGGCGGCGAGATGCCTCTCATCCTCGACGAACTGTTCGAATGCGTGGCGGACGACAGGACGGTGGATGGGGAAATGGAGAGAAAACGGTTGGCAGAGACGGTCAATTCCTTCGTGCTCGGTCTGCCCGAGACGGAGCGGCAGGTGTTTCTCCGCCGTTATTGGTATATGGACGCCGTCGCCGATATCGGCAGACGGTTCGGGTTTTCGGAAAGCAAAGTCAAATCGATGCTTGCGCGCACCCGGGAAAAACTGCGCGCCGTGCTGATCAGGGAGGATTTTTATGACGCCTTATGATATTCTGGAGGCGATCGGCGAAGTAGACGAAAACGCCGTCGCACAGGCGGATCGCCGACGGACGAACAGAAAAAAGGTCTTTGCGGCGGTCGGAAGCGCGCTTGCCGCCTGTCTCGTTCTCTGTGTTTTTATCCCGATCGCGCCGATGATCTTCCGTTCCTACGGGAGCGGCGATAAGGCGGGAAGTGAAAGCGCCCCGGAAGTCGTCGTTTATTTCGTCGGAGAGGACGGGATCGAAAGCGTGGTGATCACCCGGGACGTAAGGGACGAACAGGTTCTTTTCGCTCTGTGGAAAGAACGGAACGGCGTCGGTGAGGATCTCCTTCTCCTCAACGTGGAGAGAAAGGCGGACTCTTCGGCCGGCGTGAAGGTCGTCTTCACTTTCGAGGGGAATCTGGAAAATTACGGCGGCAACGGCACGCTTCTTTCGGAAACGCTCCGGCTGACCCTTTCGCAAGGGCAGGACGGCGCGGAAATCGAATTCGAGTTTTCCCCGTCCGGCGAATCCGGTGCGGACGGGCGACGTGAGGTAACGGAATGAAAAAGAATCGTTTATCGACTTATAGTTCTTTATTTGTTGCGGGGATGATCTCCCTTGCCCCGCTTTTCCCCACTGCGGCATCGGCGAATTCCGCGCAGACGTGGTTTGAGGGAACGAACGCCGCAGGCGTCGTGATGATGACGGGAACGGAAAGCCCCGTCGTCGTGGAAAGGGAGTTGCTGACTCTGGATATTCCCGATTTACCACCCGATCCTACCTATTATTACGAGGAAGACAGACGCGCCTCTTTCGACGCGAGCGTTTCAGCGGAATATTCTTTTTTCAATCCGTCCGATTATACGATCACCGTCAGACTGCTCTTCCCTTTCGGCAGACTGCCTTCTTATATTTACGACTTTTCCGATGGGGAAGAGGTATGGAGCGATATTGAAAAATACACCGTTACGGCGGACGGGGCACCGGTTGAGACGACGGTGAGGCATTCTCTTTCCACCCCCTACGAGCCGTTTTTGCTGAGCAAGGACGTCGCAACCCTGCACGACGATTTTTATTCGGACGAGACTCTTTCGCCCGAGACCCTCGTGACCCGTTACGATTTTCACGCTTCGGGCGTCGATACGAGCGCTTATCGCGCCGCAACGGTCGCCTTCGACACGGACTCGTCCTTCGGAAGGATCTATTTCCCGAGGTTGAGTTGCTATCACGGGAATCCGGACGGAACGGGGCGTTGCGGGGCGGGGATCTCCAACGGGAGAGATACCGTATCCATCTATACAATAGGCGGTACGTTGCCTTCCACCTTTGCCTGGAAGATTTATCGGGACGGGGGTATCGAGGACGGAGAAGAGATCGGCGGCAGTATGGTCCTCAAACAGAGAGAATCGACGACGCTGAAAGAATTTGCGCTGTCGCGGAAAACGGACGATTCCGTTTCCGACGCGGATTGGTATAACGCCGTGGTTGCCGAAATTCTGGAAGAAGAGGAAAGCAAATTATTTCAAGTCTACATGCTTTCGCGCTTTACGGGCGGGCTGGAAAAATATCTGATGCGCTGGTACGATTACGAGATCACCCTTCAGCCGAACGGAAGGCTCGTCAACCGCGTGACGGCGCCCCTGTATCCGTCCATCGACCGTGCCTGGTCGCCCGCAAAGTACGAATACGTCTATCTTCTTTCCCCTGCGAAGACGTGGAAGGAATTCGGAGAATTGCAGATCGAAATACGAACGCCTTTTGCGATGACTTCCTGTGAACTGCAGGGATTGGAAAAGACGGAGAGCGGCTATTCTTTGACGACGAACGGTTTGCCGGACAACGAACTCGTCTTCACTCTCTGTACGGTCGAAAATCCGACGTTCGTTTTGAACCATTCGTTTTATTCGTATCGGAGGTGGATCGGCGTCGCCGTTCTCGTCGGCGTGCTCGTCGTTGCGGGAACCGTGGTTGCGGTCGTCCTGATCAGAAGAAAAAAATCCGCAAACGGAAAAAGGGGGATAAAACCGTGAAGAAAATCTTCGTTTCCGCGCTCGTCTTTTTCTGGGCAGTCCTTTTTCTTCCTTCCTGCGCGAGCCGGAAAGTGCTGGCAAAGCCGGAAGAGACCTCGTTGGAATTCTGGATCGCGGAGGACGTTTCCGCTTTCGATTTCAGCGGTTACTGCCCGATTTTCGGATTGATCGGCGGAAGTCAATATTTCGGTAAAGGTTACGCCTCTTCCTACGTTTCCGTCGGATATCCTGCGGACGAACCTCTCCCCGAACGCTACGTGATCTATCTCGTCACCGCATATCCCGATTATGCGGACGGCGGGCGTTTCGTCACCGGGATCGAGATTACCGATCCCTCCGTCAGCGTTTACGGCGTCACCTGTCTTTCGTCGTTCGGGGAATTTGACGAGGCGTTTCGTGAGTTGAAATGTGAAATCGAGGATTGCGGGACCTTTCATCGGGCGGTTTTCGGGAGAAGCCGAGTCGTTCTTTCTCCCGGGAAACTCTCCGTCGCCGTCACGGTCACAAACCGTTCCGGGATCGTGTTTTAAGAGGTACAGGTTTATAAAAAAACGTGGGCTTTTCTGTCAGCCTTGGTAACGTTGTCGAGTTGCCTTGCCGGATGTGGCGGGGGCGACGAATATAACAGGGAAAAATTCTACGGCGTAGTGCGGTTTTCGGAAGAAAGCAAT
>CAMAJQ010000043.1 GCA_945835865.1 uncultured Clostridia bacterium | reverse complement strand
TTTGCGTTAGCAGAATATCACGCCTTCAGGCATATCACTTGCCGAAAGGCAAATAAGCTAGCGGCGTAGCGATAAATCCCTATCGCTACGCCGCTAAAGTTGGGTTTTCCGAATGACAGGGGGTTCTTTCGGCAATACGACGCGCGTCCCGGAAAGCGGGGTTACGGATAGGAAAAAGGCCCCGTCGGGGCAATCGGGTTTTCCCGATCGCTCCGACGGAGCCTTCGTTCGTCCGTATGGATTTTTACGCTTCGTGGCTGAGTCCGTCGCGGTACTCTTCGTACGCCGTGCGGTCTTCGTCCGACATGACGCCGATCTGCGTCTTGGTGACGACGTCTTCAACGAACTCGTAAGTTTCCTCGTAGGTGTAGAATTCCTCGCGCGCGTCTTCTTCCGTTTCGTTATACTCCTTCTCGAGCGCGGTCACGTCGATGGCGTAAACGTAGGAATTGTACGCGGTTCCGCTGTAAACGCAGAGGAAGTAATCGTTGCCGTTCACCGTCACCGTTTCGGGCGTATACCAGGAGGTATTGACAGAAAGGGTATTGATGCGGAATTCCTTCACCGTTTCTCCGTTGAGAAGAGAGGTGAGGTTGATCCTGTAATAATTGCTCGAAGAATCGGAGAAATAGAGATAGTCTCCCTTCACGAAGAGGAGGGTGCCGCCCTTGATCGTAGAGGAATCGTAAAGCGTCATGACGCCGAAGTCGGTCGTGGAATCGTTCTTTTTCTCGTAGTTGTATTTGAGCAGACCGAAAGAGGAATCGACGTAGAGAATGGTCTTTCCGCCGTCCAGGAAGAGAGATCCGCTTGCATAGGCGGCCGCGCCGTTTTTGTCTCCGCCGTTGACGATGGCACTGCTCACCGTCGCGAAAGAAGTCTTTTCGGTGAGGGCTTCGTCCCGGATCGCCACGTAGTTGGTGGAAGCGATCGTGCTGTCAAGATAGGTGAAGGAGAAATAGAGAATGCCGTCCTGATGGCGGATCAGATCGAAAGTCGCCCCCGTCTGACCGAATTCACCCACGTTGTTGACGGTCATCGCGCCCGAACCGTTCAGAACGATTTCCTCCGTCACTTCTTCGCCGAAGTTCACCCTGTGGATCTCCTGATAACTTTCCTGCTTCGCGTTTTCGTCCTCTTCGTCGTAAACCTTGCTCATCGGTTTGACGGTGAAGAAGAGGGATGCGGAAGCGTTGTCCGCGTCGAAGATAAGTTTGTCGATCGAAGGCGTCGTCTTCTCGTAAGAGTAGACCTGTCTTCTCGTCTCCGCGTCGTAAACGTAGAGAGAAGAATTGTGAACGACGAGATAGACTTTATCGCCTGCGGCAACGTAACGGAAAGTCGCGCTGCTCGGGAAATCTTTATCGGCGATCTTGGACGAGGTGTCCGAACCGTCGAGTTTCGTGCGGAAGAAATTGAGCTGATCGTTCTTCACGCTGCCCTGATTGTTCTTTTCCAGGGAAGGAACTGCGTAGTAGACGTACTCGCCGTAAATATAGAATCCCGCGGTCTTGTCGTCGGAAACGATCAGTTTGGAAACGACGGTCTCGCAGTCTCCCGCGGAGATGCCCTCTCCGCCGATTTTGGAGAAGTTGCTCTTCTTCGTGCGCATCAGGGCGGCTTTGGTCACCTTTCCCGTCTTGTAGGAAGTGGAATAGGATTCGATACCGTTGATAAAGTAAACGTAATCCCCCGTCTCGACGACGAAACCGCCGTTGGTCGCCGCGGTCGCTTCCTGCGAGGAGGAATCCATGCCAATCGTCGATCCCGTGCAAGCCGTGAGGCTGAGGGTCAGGCAGCAGAGAACCGCCGCGATAGTCAAAAACTTTTTGCCCATTGAAAAAACTCCTTTTAAAACGGAATACGCGGTTTTTCCCCCGCATACCATTTAAAATAGATAGATACTTTAATATTATATAACAATTTTTGAAAATACGCAATGATTTAAAGTGATAAATCTGAAAAAAAGGAGAAATTTATCGTGGAAAAACTGACTCTTTTCGATCTGATCGGCAAATTCGGCGCCGCGGCGGCGGGAAATAAAAGTTTTTCCCGCCCGCAAGCCTCGTCGGACGGCGGACCTTCTTTTTCTCCGGACGGCGGAGGCGGGACTTCCCGCAGGGCTTCTCCGTCGGGCGGAAAGGAAGGTCCGAAAGAAAAGGGAGTCCTCGTCGATCCGGAGATCTCCTCTCCTCCCGCCTATCGCATGAACGGAAAAATGGCGGACTTCTGCAAAAAGCACGACGCGCTTTCCGCCGAGATCTCCGCGTCTGTCGCCGGAAGGAAAAACTCCTGCGGGAGAAAAAAGAAAGAGCCCTCTTCGCAGAAGGGCAAAGGGAGCGTCTTGCCGCGCGAGGGCGGTTCCGTCCGCGGAAAACCTGCGACGAAAAAGAAAAAGCCTGCGGCGGAAAAGGAGGATAACGCCGAAAATCCGACGATATAAGCCGTTAAATCCTCTTTTTAAGTTGTTTTCGATCGTCGGATCGGGACCCCGGCAGGGGAAGAGAAAAACGTCCGTCG
This sequence comes from uncultured Clostridia bacterium, assembly GCA_945835865.1. Taxonomy (GTDB): domain Bacteria; phylum Bacillota; class Clostridia; order Christensenellales; family Borkfalkiaceae; genus UBA10281. The sequence continues at coordinate 4,096 of CAMAJQ010000043.1, read as the reverse complement.
CGGGGGCAGGTCACGGGCGTTCGTTTTTCCCGCGCGGCTTTTCGCGGGCGTCTTTCTCTTTTTTCCGGCGGGCATTTTTCTGCGCTTTCTTTTCCGCGCGGAGAGCCTTTTTCTCGGCTCTGTTTTTTTTGAAGTCCCGCCAGGTGCAGATTTTGTCCGCAAGAGTCACGATCCAGCTTTCGGGATAGAGGGGAAAGGGGAGATTGAGGGGGAACATGTGCTTACGGATGATATCCTTTTCGATCTCGTTGAGACGGAACCGCTTTTCGGCGTTGCGAAGGGCTTTTTCGGCGTGGAAGAGCCCGTGCAGTCTGTGCGAGGGATCGGCGACGTGCCAGTCGTACAGATAAAAGTCGTGCAGAAGCGCGCCCCGCACGAGAGACGCCATGTCGATCGGTTTTTTGAGTTTTCGTGCGATCGCCGCAGCGGTCTCCGCGACGGCGAGGGAATGTTCGAAACAGGAGACCTTCCCGTGGTGGGGGATCTGTTTTTCGAGCTGCATTTCCTCGGAGTCGAGGATATCCTGTGCGTAACGGGAAACGACGGGATCCATTGTTCCTCCTGTGTTTTCCGCCTTCGGGGACGGAAGCGAAAGAAAAAGCCGTCACCGGAAGGAGACGGCGCGCCCTTTCTCCGGGCGGAAGCCCTGAGGAAAAGCGGTTTTATCTTACGTATTTCGGCGGAATCATTCCGCGGCGTCTTTTACGGGTTCGGCGCTTTTCGCCACCCGTTCTTTATATTCTTCCAACGCTTTGGAAAGCTGGTCGGGGCAGGAAGTGTTGCTGCGGCATTTGATGCCTTTCAGCAGGGAGATCACTTCGTCGACGTCCTTGCCCTGAACGAGACGGGAAATGCCTTGAAGATTTCCGCTGCAGCCACCGATGAATTTTACGTTTTCCACCTTGTTGTCGGGCGTGACGTCAAAAAGGATCTGTCTGCTGCACGTTCCTTTCGTGAGATATGTTTGCATGGTGTTCCTCCTTTAATCCACGAGACAATCGTAAATCGTCGCGTAGACGTTTGCCGCCTTTTCTTCCCACTTGCGGTAAATGTTTTTTGCCGTCTGCCGGTTGGGCACGACGAGTTTGAGTTCCAGAAGGGGTTGAGAAGGTTCGATGATTTTCAGATAAACGGTATAAGTTCCGTCCTTGTTCATGTAATAATCGGCAACGCATTCCTGCCGCTTGCGGTACTTCATCCGGTTGTTCTTGACGAAGAGAGAGATCTCTTCCCGGAGAGACGACGGGATCTGTACGTAAAAATCGGCGAGGCAGGTGCGCCCGTCGGGGGTGATACTGTAAAGGGCTTCCCCTTGTGCGGAAACGTTATAGATGAAGGAGTGATCGAGCAGGGTGCCGAGCAGGGGTTTGCAATCCATGTAGGCGATCCAACTGTTCGAAGAACAGCACATATCCAGAATCGTGGCTTCCGAAAGGGGAACTTCCATCTTGTCAAAGACGAACAGCAATATTAATTTGTTGACGAGTGCGTCGCCTTTGACCTGCATAACTCCTCCGACGTGAAAAATCAGACCGATCCGAATGCATGCGGAAACGCATTCCGCAACGGACGACCTCCGCTTATTTCTCGAACTGTTTCAGTTCTGTCAGAAGATCGTCGCAGTTTTCGCTGTGGATTTCGACGGAAAGGGGTTTCGTGAGATCGAGGCTGAAAATTCCGAGAATGGATTTGGCGTCGACGACGTATCTGTCGCTGCGGAGATCGATATCGTAGGAATATTTCTGCACAATGGAAACGAAAGTTTTTACCTGACTTGCCATCTGAAGCGAAATTTGAACAGATTTCATAATAGATACCTCCGATTTTTTCTGTTTCCGAAGGATCTTCCGCAAGCGGAAACTCCTTCCCCTTTATTATAACCTTTTTCGTGAAAAAAATCAATAGTTTTCTTTAAATTATTGTATTAAAAATAAAAATGTGTTATAATTGAACGAGAAAGAGAAAAAATTTCCCCGTTTTTCGTGCAGATTGCCCGAAAACGCCTGAGGAGGGAATATGTGGACGAAGGAAAATTCGATCGCGAACTTTAAAAACGCGATGAACGCTCTCGTCGAGAGCAAATACATTCTCGCCGATCAGAAGGTCGGCGACGTACTGAAAGCGATCGCCGGTTCCAGAATGTTATACGAACTGTTCGAGCACGTGACGGAGGGGTTCGATTACGTCACGTTCAAGAGCGTCTGTCTGATCGAAGGCGAAGACGGAAAGGGAAGGTTTTCCATGCCGAAGAGGGACGAGGACGTCCTGGCGTTCGTCTTTCTTCTGTTGATGGAGATCGACAGCAGGAGGGAGGATATTTTAAGGCTGATCCTCGGCTATTTCTACACCTCGGAAAACAAACAACTCTCCTACAATTCCTTTGCCATGCAGGTGTTGATCCCCTTCGGGCTTCTGACGGAAAGGACGGCTTATAAGATGATGAATTGCGGATCCGGACGGGACGACGAAGACGGGACGGAGGAGAGAGCCGCAGCGGACGCGCCCGCGAAAGAGCGGGAAAAAGAGACGGAGCGGAAACCCGTGCACGCCGGGAAAAGACGGGGGCTGGAAAAACTGGAATACGTTCTCAACCGCGACGGAGAAAAACTCGCGAAAGCAAAAGTGCGGGGAGAACTGAAAGAAGAGATCGATTTTGCAAAGGACATGATCCTGCGTTTTTACGCCGAACGGGACGACGAGGGTACGGCGTGCGCCTTTCTCGCTTACCGCTGTCTGGCGGAAAAGGCAAAGAAGGCAAATCTCGCGATCGAAGAACTGACGGAAATACTCGGAGGAGACCATGGAGAAAACGGTTGACAGCGTAAAGATATACGACGGTCGGGTGCTCTGCGTCCGCCGGGACGAGATCGTGACTTCGGACGGCAAGAAAGCGTGGAGGGAAGTGGTCCATCACAACGGCGGGGCGGCGGTGGTCGCCTTCCGCGACGGGAAAATTCTGTTGGAAAAACAATTCCGCTATCCGTACGGGGAAGAGATCCTTGAGATCCCCGCGGGCAAGCGGGAGGGAGACGAGGATTTTGCCCTTACGGCGAAGAGGGAACTCGAAGAGGAGACGGGGCTGATCCCCCTTCGCCTCAGGGAATTGTTCCGCCTGTATCCTTCTCCCGGTTATACCGACGAGATCATCGCCGTATATTACGCCGACGAATTCGCGGAGGGAAAGACCTGCTTCGACGAGACGGAAGAACTGACTTCCTTCTGGGTGGATCTCGGCGAAGCGTGCCGGATGATCGCCGGGGGCGAGATCCGCGACGCGAAAACCGTCGCGGGGATCCTTTCGGTCGCAGCGGAGAGGAGTCGGGTATGAGGGAAGAACGTACGTCGGATCGGAAACCTTGCCCGGAGGAAGAGAAGGGGAATATCCGTTCCGAAGAAAGAGGCGGCGGAGCAAACGGAAGAGAAAACGCCCTTCCTTCTAAGGACGGAGCCCCGGAAATGAGAGCGGGGGGCGACGGGAGAAAACTTTCCGGGCTCGAAAGGAGCGCGAAGACGGATACCAAGGGAATGATCGTTACCGTTCTTCTTTACGCGGTGGGAGCGGTCTCCGTGCCGTACGCGAAACTCGCCGCATGGCTCGGCGGAGGTGCCGAGCTCGAAATGTGGCTCGGGTTTCTCGCGAAGACTCTGCTGTCCGTTCTTCCCTTTTATCTGGTCGTGCAGTTTTCCATGAAAGGAATGTTCGGGGTCGTCGGCAAGTGGAAATCGGGCGTGCTTCTGAGCCTTCCCGCCTTCGTCGTCGCGATCGACAATTTCCCCATCGTTCCGCAGATCATGGGGGATAGCACGATAAAATTTGATTTTTCACAATTTCTTCCGTATTTTTTATATTGTCTTTCCATCGGCTTGCTGGAAGAATCTGTTTTCAGGGGAAATATTTTTCCGCTGATGCTTTACGCTTTTCCGCGGAATAAAAAGGGAACTTTTTTCGCCGTCGTCGCGTCGTCCGGCGTCTTCGGGGCGATGCACCTCCTCAATCTTTTCGGCGGTTTCTCGCCCGCGGTATTCCTGCAGGTAGGGTATTCTTTCCTGATCGGCTGCATCTGCGCTTTGACCATGCTCTTTACGGGGAATCTGT
>CAMAJQ010000042.1 GCA_945835865.1 uncultured Clostridia bacterium | reverse complement strand
GCCAGACCATTGCGGATATCGAAAAATATTATAACGTCGTTCTGTTCAACCGCGTGAACAATAAGATCACGCTGACCGAAAACGGGAAGAGGCTCTTTCTGAAAGCGCTTGAAACGGTTGCGAGTTTCAACGATTTTGAAAGCGTCGCCCTGTCCGCGCTCAAAAGTCCGACCGTCCGGATCGGGTCTTCGGCGTCGTTTGCCGAGACCTCTCTCGCCGCTTTCGTCGGTCGGGTAAAAAAGAAGTATCCGGACGTGACCGTCTTCTGTCGGGCGGACGACGAAGGGGAGATCAAAAACGGGATCGTCGGGGGCGAATTCGACTTCGGGATCGTCGGAGAACGGGGAAAGGACGATCAGTTCCTTTCTTTCCCCCTGTCCGCCGAACGGCTGATCGCGGTGAGAGGGAAAGATTTTCCGTGTGCGGATCAACTGACCCTGCGCGGACTGCTCTCTCTTCCGCTCTGCGTGCGGGAGAGGGGAAGTTCCTCTCGCGAACTGCTGGAAAAAGAGGCGGGCGCGGCGGGCGGATTTCTCCGTCCCGTGCTCGAATCCCGAAGCAACGGAGCCATTCTCGCCTTCGTGAAAGAAGGGCTCGGCGCGGCGGTGCTTCCCGAGGCATGCGTGCGGGAAGGAATATCGGACGGAACGCTTTGCCAGATCGGGACGGAGGGCGTTTCGCTGACGTTGCAAAGCTACGCCGTCCGCCATAAGACCAAAAAGTTCACGCGGGCGCAGGCGCTCGTCTTCGATCTTTTCACCGGAGGGGCGGGGGAAGGCGGGGAAAAATAACCGACGGCGACGCGGGAAACCGAAATCGCGGAGAAGAGAGATAAAAAATGCGGCGCAGCCGTCGGAAACCGACGCTGCGCCGTCTTCGTTTTCTGATATTTTAGGACGGAAAAGAGGTTTTTTCTCTCTTTTTCGCGGCGGATGAGGGAAGGTCAGTTCGTCCGTTCCGCTCCCCAGAAGAAGAGGGCGATGGTGCCGACCCCCGTATGGCATCCGATCGTCGTGCCGATCGAATAGATCTCTACTTCGCCGTTGAGGTGAGGGAAGGTCTGTTCGACTTCGGCTTTGAGTTTTGCGGCTTCCTCGGCGCAGTCGGAATGGCAGATGTAGCATTTGCCCGAATAATCCGTGCCGTCGTCGGCGAGTTCTTCCATTTTCTTGCGGGTCTCTTCGAGCGCTCTCGCTCTGCCGCGCAGTTTCTGACGGGGAATGAGTTTCCCTTCGTTGCTGCAGTTGAGCAGAGGGCACAGTTTCAGAATGGTGCCGACCCAACCCGCGATCTTGGAAATTCTGCCGCCCTTGACGTAGTAGGTGAGATCGGTGGAGTAAAACCAGTGGTGGACTTTCAGTTTGTTGTGTTCCGCCCATTCCGCAAGCATTTCCGCCGAGTAGCCCTCGTCGCGGAGGTCTGCGAGTTTATCCATAAGAAGCCCGTACCCCGACGAAGCGGCAAGCGAATCGACGACGTAAATTTTGCGATCGGGATATTTTTCCTGCAGGACGTTTTTCGCGATGACGGCAGAGTTATACGAACCGGAAATCCCCGAAGAAAGGGTGAGGTGAACGATATCCTTTCCCTCGCGCAGGAATTCCTCGAAATAGCGTTCGTACTCGTCGGCGTTGACCTGCCAGGTCTTGGTTTCGGCAAGGTCGCGGATGTGGCGGTAAAACTCGTCGTAACTCATGGTCTGCCCGAGATCGTCCGGGTAGGCGACCCCGTTCACCGAATAGTGAAAGCAGATATAGTGAATGTCTCTCTTTTCAAAATGTTCTTTGGTGAGATCAGCGGTGGAACAACAACTTAAAACGTACGGATTCATGGTACACTCCTCGTAAAGCGTTACGCCCTCGTCGGGCTGACGTTCATAGTATAGCAGAAAGCCGGCGGAAAAACCACCTACTTCTCGCGTTTTCGGGTAGAAAGTGAGCGTCAGGCGCGGTAGAATCGGAAAAACGGGCTCTACCGTCGGTAGAGTCGGGAAAAAATTCCCCTCTATAAGTCGGTTATCCCTATTTCCGCTTTCCGGACGGAAGGAAGGGCGATCCGCGGACGATTCTATACGGCAGGGATTCTTCATAAAATAGAAAGAGGTCTATCCGACGGGAAGGAGAGAGAAGATGAAGAAGAAAAACCGCGCGTTCGTCAACGCGTTCACCGCCGTCGTTCTCGCCGCCGTGTGTTTCGCGGTGGCGTGCGTGTGTTTCATCCCCGTGAAAACGGTCAGCCTTTCGGGCGGGGAGAGCTACGCTCCCGTCCGCCACGGCGACCGCAACGGAAACTGCGTTTCGCTGATGATCAACGTTTACGAAGGGGCGGATCTTCTGCCCGGCTTTTTCGACGTCCTGAAAAAATACGGGGCGAAGTGTACTTTTTTCGTCGGGGGGTGCTGGGCGGACGATCACGCCGACCTTCTCGTCCGCATGAAAGAGGAGGGGCACGAGATCGGCAACCACGGTTTTTTCCATAAAGACCATAAAAAACTTTCGGAGAAGGGCAATTCCGACGAGATTTCCTTTACGGAAGCGGTCGTCAGGCAGGCGACGGGGGTCAGGACGGCTCTTTTTGCTCCCCCTTCGGGATCCTATTCGGTCACAACGTTGAAAATTGCCGAAAAATTAGGATACAAAACCGTTTTATGGTCGAAAGATACCGTCGATTGGCGTGACAAAAGCAAACGAAAGGTGTATAATAGAGCCACGGAAAATATCGAGGCGGGCGATTTCATCCTCATGCACCCGAAGGCGCATACGCTCGAAGCCCTGCCCGATATCCTCGAACGTTACCGCGAACTCGGTCTGAGAGCCGTCACCGTGTCGGAAGCCCTCGGCGAAACGGGGTGCTGACGGCGCGGTCAGAGCGGGAAGAAAGGAGAAACAATGACGAAAACGAAACGGTACGCAAACGGGCTGAGGCTCGTCGTCGCCACGATGGACAGCATGATGTCCGTCAGCGCGGGCATTCTCGTCGGGGCGGGCAGCAGGCTCGAAACGGCGGAGACCAACGGGATCTCCCACTTTATCGAGCACGTCAATTTCAAAGGGACGAAGACCCTGTCGGCGTTCGAACTCTCCGACGCTTTCGAGAGCATCGGCTCGCAGGTGAACGCCTTCACTTCCAAGGAGATGACCTGCTATTACGTCAAGTCGACCGCGAGCGCCCTCGAGCGTTCTTTCGCCCTTCTTTCCGATCTCTTTCTCAACTCCGAATACAAAGAAGAGGAACTCGAACGGGAAAGGGGGGTGATCGTCGAGGAGATCAATATGTCCGCCGATACGCCGGAGGACGTCTGCCTGGACAACCTCTCCGAGGCCTATTTCGGAAAAGAGGGGCTCGGGAGGACCATTCTCGGTTCCCGGGAAAACGTCTGTTCCTTCGGAAAAAAGGACGTCCTTTCCTATCTCGATCGCTATTATAACGCGGACAACGTCGTCGTTTCCTTTGCGGGGAAGATCACCTTCGAGGAGGCGGAGAGACTGACGGACGCCTATTTCGCCCCCTTCGTGCGGACGGCAAAGACCGTCGGTACGGACTGCGTGCAGAAGGAGAATACGGGCGGGATCATCCGCAAGGAAAAAGAGATCGAACAACTTCACCTCGGGTTCGCCTTCCGGGGGATCCCTTTCGGCGGGGAGGGGCAGGACGCCTTTTCCCTCCTCAATTACGTGCTCGGCGGCGGCATGAGCAGCCGTCTCTTCCGCAAGGTGAGAGAGGAACTCGGTCTGTGTTACACCGTCTATTCCTATCCCTCGTGCTATCGCGGAGTGGGTACGCTCGCCGTCTACGCGGGGCTGAACAGCGAGAGCGGCGAAAAGGCGTACGAAGAGATTTTAGGCGTGCTTGCCGAAATGGAGAAAAACGGGATCACGGCGGACGAATTTGAAAAGGGAAAGGCGCAGATCCTGAGTTCGTTCGCGTTCGGCGAGGAGAGCACCGCCTCGCAGATGATGCTTTACGGAAAATACCTTCTTTATACGGACGAGTTGTTCGATCCCGCGAAGAAGATCTCGGATATCGAAGGGTTGACGAGGGAGAGCGTAAACGACTGCCTCGGATTCCTCGATTTCGGACGTTTCAGCCTTTCCGTTTTCGGAAAATCGGCGGAACGGACGAAAATCGGCTGAAAAACGAAGGAGAAAACGATGTTTGAAATCAAACGGTACGAAAGATTGACGGAAAATATCTTTCTGGCGGATATTTACAGCCCGCGGGTGGCGAAGGTCTGTCTGCCCGGGCAGTTCGTGATCTGCCGCACGGGCGAGGACGGGGAGAGGATCCCTCTGACCGTCTGCGATTACGAGCGCGAAAAGGGAACGGTCACCGTCGTCGTGCAGGAGATCGGCGCGTCCACGCTGAAGATGGGCAGATTGAGAGAAGGGGATCGGCTGACCGATTTCGTCGGACCGCTCGGGAAACCTTCCGAACTCACGGAAACCCCTTTGGAAGAACTGAAGAAAAAGAAGATCGTCTTCGTTGCGGGCGGCGTGGGAACGGCGCCCGTCTACCCGCAGATGAAATGGCTCGCCGAACGCGGCGTCCGCGCGGACGCGGTGATCGGCGCGAAGACGGCTTCTCTCGTCATTCTGGAAGAAGAGATCGCAAAAGTCGCCGGTCGGCTGACCGTCGCGACGGACGACGGTTCCAGAGGGGAAAAAGGGCTCGTGACCGACGCCTTGAAAAAACTCGTCGGGGAGGGAAACCGTTACGATCTCTGCGTGGCGATCGGCCCCGTCGTGATGATGAAGTTCGTCTCCCTTCTGACGGCGGAACTCGGCATTCCGACCGTCGTCAGCATGAATCCGATCATGGTGGACGGAACGGGGATGTGCGGGGCGTGCCGCCTGACGGTCGGAGGGAAAATCCGTTTCGCCTGCGTGGACGGTCCCGAATTCGACGGGCACGAGGTGGATTTCGACGAGACGATGAAGAGGCAGAGGCTCTACCGCACGGAAGAGGGCAGGGCGTACCTGAAGGCAAAGGAAGGGCAGACGCATCACGGCGGCTGCGGACTTTGCGGCAAAGAGGAATGAGGTGACGGAATGGATAAAAACCGCAGAGTCCCCGTGAGGGAACAGGACGCGAAAATCCGCGCGACCAATTTCGACGAGGTGTGTCTCGGCTACGACGAAGAGCAGGCGGTCGCGGAGGCGGAGAGGTGCATGCATTGCAAAAATGCGAAGTGCGTGGAGGGATGCCCCGTTGGGATCGACGTTCCCCGCTTCGTCGCGAAGATCAAAGAGAGAGATTTCGACGGCGCGTACGCCGTCGTTTCGGAAAGTTCTTCCCTTCCCGCCGTTTGCGGAAGGGTTTGCCCGCAGGAAAGCCAGTGCGAGGGCAGGTGCGTCCGCGGGATCCGCGGCGAGGCGGTCGCGATCGGAAAATTAGAGAGGTTCGTCGCCGACCGCGCGCTCGCGGGGGAAACGAAAGCCCGTCCTTCCTTTTCCCGAAAGGGGAAGAAAGTCGCCGTGATCGGTTCGGGACCGTCCGGACTGACCTGCGCGGGCGATCTGGCGAAACTCGGTTACGACGTGACCGTTTTCGAGGCGCTGCACAAAGCGGGCGGCGTTCTCGTTTACGGGATCCCCGAATTCCGTCTTCCCAAAGAGAAGGTCGTGGAAAGAGAGATCGACGGGCTGAAAGCGCTCGGCGTGAAGTTTGAGACGGACGTCGTGGTCGGAAAGACGGTCACCGTCGACGGACTGATGGAGGAAGAGGGGTTTTCCGCCGTGTTCATCGGTTCGGGAGCGGGACTTCCCCGCTTTATGGGGATCCCCGGGGAGAACGCCAACGGGGTGTTTTCCGCGAACGAATATCTGACGCGCACCAACCTGATGAAGGCTTTTGACGAAAACTCGGACACTCCCGTGTTCCGAGGGAAAAAGATCGCCGTCGTCGGGGGAGGAAACGTGGCGATGGACGCCGCGCGCACCGCTCTCCGTCTGGGGGCGGAAACGCATATCGTCTACCGCAGGAGCGAAGAGGAACTCCCCGCGAGAAAAGAGGAGATCGGGCACGCGAAGGAAGAGGGGGTCGTCTTCGATCTTCTCGTCAACCCGACGGAGATCGTCACGGACGAAAACGACGCCGTCGTCGCCCTGCGCTGCGTGCGGATGCGGCTCGGCGAGCCCGACGCGAGCGGCAGAAGGCGCCCCGAACCCGTCGAAGGCTCTGAATTTACCATGGAAGCCGACGGCGTGATCATGGCGCTCGGCACTTCGCCAAACCCCCTCGTCTCCTCGACGACGGAAGGGCTTCCCGTCGACCGCGCGGGCCGTATCGTCGCCGACGAGCAGGGCAGGACGGCGAAAGAAGGGGTCTTTGCCGGAGGGGACGCCGTCACCGGGGCGGCGACGGTCATTCTGGCGATGGGGGCGGGCAAACGCGCCGCCCGCGCCATAGACGAATACCTTTCGCAAAAGTGAGGGGAGTCATTTTTCGGAAAAAGAGGGAAGATGGGTGAAAACGCTTGCATTCGGAAGCGTTTTCCTTTATAATAATAAATTAAAGAAAGAAAAAGAACGGTTGCGGCGGGCTCTTCCGTAAGAGGCGTTTTTTCCCGCAGACCGAAGTACAAAGGAGAATCCGATGGCGCAATATTATAACGAACCC
>CAMAJQ010000041.1 GCA_945835865.1 uncultured Clostridia bacterium | reverse complement strand
CGAGATCATGGAAGAATACGACGTGGAAAGATTCGTCGTTCTGTCCGACGTCCAGTATTTCATACGGCAACTGCGTTCGATGAACGTCATTGAAGACTGACTTCGACGCATCCGTCATGCAACGTAACCGAAGACCGCAGGGCTTATCATGCCGGCGGTCTTTTTGATACCGGGAATACCGCGCGACGGAAAAGAACCCCGACGGTCTGATCATACCGTCGGGGCTCTTTGTCGGCAGAAAATTCTTCTTCCCTCGTTTTCTCCGTTTCCGTTTTGGAAAACGGTTCCGGAAAAGCACGATGAAAAGACCGCCCGTTCCCATCGTCGGGCAGCCCGTCGGATACAGGAAAAGGAACTCCCTCTCCGACCCTTCTTCATTCCGCGGAAAGACCGGCAGGGCTTCCGCTTTTTTATTTCACCACGCCTTTCTTTAAAATGATATTGGCGTAAACGGCTTCTTCCCCCGTCGCGATGACGGCGAATGCGTTTTTCGCGCGCTCGTAAAACGCAAAGCGTTCCAGGTCGCCCCGTCGGACGTTATCGTCCTTCGCCTCGGCGATTTTTTCATATTCCGCCCAGATGGGAGGAATTTCGGTATCCCCGCCCGAAAGTTGCATGAGCATAAAGTTCTGCTCGGAATAGGTGTCGAGGGGAATGAGAGAAAGCACGGCTTCGAGAACCTGCGTCCCCGTGAGCCCGTCCGCACGGACGACCCTCTTTCCGTAGTTCTCGCTCGGGAAATTCCCGTCGGCAATGACGATCTCGTCGCCGTGTCCCATCTGACAGAGAATTTTCAGCAGTTCGGGTCCGACGATCTTCGGTACGCCTTTTAACATCGTATACTCCTTCCGCGGCGTACGCGCCGCGTTTCCTTGGATTCAATAACAGATAAAATCGATCGATAAGCGCCTTCTGCAAGGACTTTTAAAAACGGAACGGATCCCCCGAAGAAAGGGAGCGGAACGTCGGCCTTCCCGCGTGCGATACGGAATGCGCGAACATACCTGAAAGCCGTCGGAAACACCCCGGCGGCTTTCGATTTTTTATTCCGTTTTAGTCGCCGCGAACGTACGCGCGGCTGAAGCGCCGAGATTCTTTTCGTATTGACGAAGCCTTTACAGCCCTACGAAAGGGAAAAGGCGGTTCTCTTATACCCGGTCGCTTTTTTGTTTTTTAAGTCAAGTACTGCATCGGCGGTCTCCTGCAAAATTATTCTTTCCAATACGTCCTGAAAAACATTTTCTTCGTATTCATCACGCAAGCCTCCTTATCCCGAACGATTTCAGGATTTTTCGTTTCAAGAATAACTCAGTTCATCGGCGGATTCTCCTTCAGACCCCGGCAGGCGCGCCGCCTTTGCCTCGGCCTCGTATTTGCAACCGTTTTAAAACCTTTCCGTTTTGCCGCTCTCCTTTTTCCGCGGCCCGATCGCTATCTCTTTTTCCGGCTCTATTATACCGCAAATGCGGCGGAATGTCAATACCCTTTTCCCTCTTTTCACATTGTGAAATTTCCCGAAAAAGTATTGACAAAATCTCCTTTTCGTGTTATATTATTTCCGTTAGGGTCCGCGCGTTTTCCTGTGAGCGGACGAAAACGGTCGAAAATCCATCCGAAACGCGGTTTTTCCGCGTTTTTTCATGGTTTACCATTCGTCGCGAGGGGAGCGGCGGAGGACGGGAGACGGCATGCTTCTCTATAAAGAAATCGAAAACCATCTGATGCAGATCATCCTCTCCGCGGACACGGGGGGAGAGGAGCCCGTCAGGCTTCCGAGCGAACAGCAACTCGCCCGCAAATTCGGCGCGAGCCGCATTTCCGTCCGGCACGCCCTCGACGACCTCGAAAAACAGGGCTATCTCTATAAAATAAAGGGCAAAGGCTCTTTCGCCTCGCCGAAGAAAACCTTTCCCGAAAACTTCCGCTTCGCACTCATTCTGCCCACCCCGAAGAGCAACTTCAACCACGATATTCTCCGCGGCGTGCATTGTTTCTGCCGCAGTGCGGGAGCAGATTTCATCACCCTGTATTCCTGGCAATCGCCCGGAGAAGAACGGCGCTGCCTCGAACTTTGCTTCCGTCTGAACGTCTTCAACGTCCTGCTGATGCCCGTGGACGACCCCGCGAACGAGAGTTATTTCCGCTCGCTCGATCCTTCCGTTCTGCACCTGGTTTTTCTCGACCGGAGATACCGCGGAAACGGCTACGGACTCGTCGCTTCGGACAATTTCGAGATCGGCTACCGCGCCATGAAATTCCTGCTTGAAAAAGGACATAAGCACGTCGCTTTTTATCTCACCACCATACAGTCCTCTTCCGTGCGGGAGAGGATCCGCGGCTATCAGAAAGCCCAGCTCGAAGCCTTCGGAAAAACCGATCCCTGCTTCGTCCTGAACGCGGCAAACGGAGACGACGGAGAAAGCCTTTCCGCCTATCTCGCGGGGAAGCCGGAGATCTCCGCCCTCATCTCCATCGCGGGCGATCCCGCCAACCTTGCGATCCGGGCGGCGGAATCTCTCGGAAAAGTGATCGGCGCGGATTTCGACCTTTTCGTGATCGACGACGAAACTTTTTCCGATTACAAGACCAATCAGTCCATTCCCGTCATCATACAGGACGGAGCCCGCATGGGTCTCGTCGCGGCGAACGAACTTTTCCGTCGCGCGACCTCGGACGCCCCTCCGCAGGACGTTCTCATCCCCTTCCGATTCGAATTCCGCTGACGTCGGAAACGCTTAGGACCCCCTCTCATGCAGGGAGCGTCTCTCATAAGGTTTTTTCAGACAGAATAAAAGACGAACGAAAACTTTCGATAGTCTTTTATTCTATGCCAGACAGAATCGACTTGAAATCAAGTCGAATGAATCCCTATGGAAAGAACAGCAACGCAGAGACCGTTTTTATATTGAAAACCGACAGGTTCACGGCGCACTCCGGAATCCTGAAAAAGAGGAACGCGTTCCGAAAAACACGTTCCTTTTCGTTTTGTGAAAAAAGTTTTGCATACAACCCCTCTGCCATCCGCATTTTCTGCCGCAACCGACGGATCCGCCTTTCAGAGCCGTATCTGGAAATTCCCGAAATCAAACAGACCGTTTCCCTGTCTGAGCCGTCCGCTTTCCGCCAACCGCGCAAATCCCTCCCCGATCCCGTCAATCAACGAAACGGGAACGTCCAATTCGTGGTGACCGGGCAGGACTTTTGCCGTTTGATACGTCCGGATCCGCTGCACGGAGCGGTAAAACAGTTGCGGATCGGTGGTCGGATAAAAGGCGTAAAGACATCCCTTGTAAATCAGGTCTCCGGAATACAGATATTCTCTTTCAGGCTCGTAAAAACAGCAGTGCCCGGGAGAATGCCCCGGCGTATGGACCACCCGTATCTTCCGCCCGCCAAGATCCAGCCAATCGCCGTCGCGAAAGATCTTATCCGGCTCTCCCTGAAAGATCCGGTAATCGTCGATCCGGAAATCGGACGGAAAATCGCAGGGGACTTTCGTCAGATCCTTTTTGACGGCTTGCAGCGGAAGGGGAAACCCGACGGACAGCCAATCTTTTTCCTTTTCGTGGACGGCGATATCGTCGAAATACCGATGCCCGCCGACGTGATCCCAATGAACGTGCGTCGTGACCGCCGTGACGGGCAATTCCGTCAGAGAATCCACGACTTCCCTGACGTTGGCGACGCCCAGCCCGGTGTCGATGAGGATCGCTCTTTCCCGCCCGCACAGCAGATAGCAGTGAGTTTCTTCCCAATGTTTGTATTCGCTGATCGCAAACGTCTGCGAATCGATTTTTTCAACCGTAAACCAATCGCTCATATCCCCGTCCCTCACGGCTCGCCGAGGAAGTCCCGTACGGCGTCCGTCGTACGGCGATAATCTTCGCTCACCCGCCGGAAGAGATCTTCCGCGCCGTCGGGGACGGTATCGCGGTTGCGTAGCAGTTCGGTGAGTTCGGACACGCTTGCCGACAGGCTGCCGAATCCGAAATTGAGACAAAGCCCCTTCATCGTATGCGCGTGGCGGAACGCCGTCGGGGCGTCCCCCGCCCGCAAGGCCTCTCCGAGGGACTCAAAACTTTTGTCTTCGGGAAATTTAGCGAGAAGTTTTTTCAGGATCCTTTCCCCTTGCAGGCGGAGGATCACGTCCTTCGCGGAACCGCCGAGAAGGGCGTATAGTTCGTCTAACGTCGCCGGCTTTCCCGCCGAAAACGCCTCGTCCTGCGGGTCGGAAGAGAGATTCGCGTCGTCCTTCTGCGGCGCGGGCGATCCACTCCCCCGTTCCCCGTGCGCGGTCGGTCCCTGCGGCGTTTCCCTTGCTCCGTCCTCCTCCCCTTCCTTCCGTCCGTCGGCTGCTTTTCCGGTCGCAGGCTCGTCGCCCGACTTCTCTTCCGGTTCCGCCTTTTTCCTTCCGATCTGACGGTTGATCACGGAGTACAGCCGATCGAACTCGAAGGGTTTGACGACGTGATCGTTCATGCCCACGTCGAGACATTTCTGCAGGTCTTCCGCAAAGGCGTTTGCCGTCAGGGCGACGATGGGAATACGCCTCGCGTCTTCCCGTCCGAGCGAACGGATGAGTTTCGCTGCGGTGTAACCGTCCATTTCGGGCATCATGAGATCCATCAGGATCACGTCGAAAGCGCCCTCTTTGCCGCTTCGGAATATGTCGTAAGCAACTTTGCCGTTTTCCGCTTCGGTCACGATCGCACCGTTTTTACGCAGACGCTCGGTCACGAATTCGCGGTTGAGTGCGTTGTCCTCCGCCAGGAGCACCCTTACGCCGCCGACGTCCGCACTCTCCGTCGCAGGCTCTTCCGTCGGGGGGGCGTCGCATACCTCGACGGGCAACAGGAAGGTGAAGACGGACCCGACCCCGAGTTCGCTCTCCACCGAGATCTTCCCGTCCATCAGCGAAGCGAGCGACGCGGAAATGGTCATGCCGAGCCCCGACCCGTGCGAAGCAAAACGCGCCGATTTCTCCTGAACGAAAGGCTCGAAGATCCGTTTGCAGAATTCCTTGCTCATACCGCAGCCGTTGTCCTTTACCGAAAAGCACAGCGCGGTTTTCCCCTCCGGAGAAGTCTCCTCTTTGCAGGAGAAAACCACCCTGCCTCCGACGGGGGTGAACTTGACCGCATTGCCTAAAATATTGATGAGGATCTGGTGGACGTGCAGGGCGTCGAGCAGAAAGAATTTCTTTCCGAAGGGTCCGAAATCCGTTTCGAGCGCGACTCCCTTTTCGACGTACTGCCCCTCTATCACCGAAAGACAGTTATCGAGAAGCATTCCGATGCTCTCGCTCCTGCGGCGGATCTCCACCTTACCGCTCTCGATGCGGGAAATGTCGAGAACGTCGTTGACGAGGGCGAGCAGGTGTCGGGAAGCCCCGCTGATCTTATCCAGACAATGGACGACCTTCTCCCTGTCGTCCACGTTGTCGAGGGCGAGCCCCGTCATGCCGATGATGCCGTTGATCGGAGTCCGGATATCGTGCGAGATGCCGGAGAGGAAATTACTCTTCGCGGTGGAAGCCTCGTTGGCGGCTTTTGCCGCCATGGAAAGCAGTTCGTTCGCCTCTTCCCTCTTTTTGAGGAGCATTTTGTTATTCCGGTTGTTGAGGACGAAAAAGACCGTCACCGAACTCAGAAGAATACTGATCGCGACCATACACGTAATGATGGCGAACATTCCGTTGAACAGTTCGTCGGTCGACTGCGTGACGAGCGGGGTCGGGATATAGACGAAAATGCGGAAACGTTCGAGATAGTCCTCCCCGACGAAGGACGAACAGGTCATATAATAGTCGTAACGGTCGTTCAGAGCGACGTCGAACGCCACGCGTCCGCCGGACTCGTACGACGCGTAAAATCCGTCGAACCCCTCCTGAGAAAGTCTGGAACGCAGATAGGTCACGAAATTGAGGGGTTTTTCGTCCTCTTCGGCGTTCTGCGAAGTGCAGACGAGAAAACCGTCGTCCTTGGTGACGGCGACGACGTTATCCCCGTAATACGCCCCCTCGACGAAGAGCGCGGCGACGGATTGCGTATCGGCGACCCCTACGACGCCGCAGACGGGCAGATCGCCCGTTCCGCTCAGACGGGAAATCGCGGAGGCACCCGAAAAGGGGATTCCGAAGACGAAATAGGTCTCGTCCCCGATCAGAGACAGGGTGTCGATGTAACTCTTTCCCTCGACGACGATCTTTTCGGCGAGGACGCTTGCATAAATGCTGTATACCTCCCCCGAATCGAGCAGAACGTCTCCGTTTTCCAGGAGCAGACCGACGTTCCGGAAGGAAATTCCCGAATGGACGGTGGAGAGCATTTTTACGAACTCTTCCCTGTTGGAGTTGTTGACCGTCGCATAATCCGAAAACAGACTGCTGACGATACGCAGTTGGGAAAAATAAGAGATGAAATTTGCGCTGACCGATTTTTCGATGGAATCGGAAACCCGACTCATCTCCTCTTTCGCATTCTCCTTCAGTTCAAAGGAAAGATTTTTTCGGAGAGTGAAAATAACCCAGGCGCTCAGGATCAGAGCGATCGTGAACACGGAGATCGAAACGATCCACCCGATGCGGTATCGCCTCGTATGATTGTCTTTTTTGTCGGTAATTCGTTGTTTTTTTTCCATGATGC
>CAMAJQ010000040.1 GCA_945835865.1 uncultured Clostridia bacterium | reverse complement strand
TCAGGTTGAAAAAATGAAGAAATAATCGGGGTTTCCCTTATCGGGACAACGCCGCGCGATCGGACTCGGGAGAATTTCAGAAATCGTCGTTCTTCATCGGGGATTGCAGGCGGATTTTCGCAAGAGACCCCTCGGAAAAAGATCCGCATCGACAGGGGCGCATAGCAATGCGCCCCTTTTTTTTAGGCGGCTTTGCCGCGGAAATCTGTGTGACTTTGCAGAGTGAAAAGTCGGGCGGACCGATTGCGGAAAGGAAAAATATTCTCCGCGGGCATGCGGGGCAAAGGAGAAAGGATGCAGGCTAAATATAAGAGGATATTGCTGAAAATCAGCGGAGAGGCTCTTTCGGGAGCGAAGGGGCACGGCTACGACGTATCGGCGGTCGAAAACGTCGCGGCGCAGGTAAAAACGCTCGTGGAGAACGGCGTGCAGGTCGGGATCGTCGTCGGCGGCGGAAATTTCTGGAGAGGCAGACAGGGAAACGAGATGGACCGCGTAACGGCGGACTATATGGGAATGCTCGCCACGGTGATCAACGCGTTAGCCCTTTCGGACGCTTTCGAGCGCAAGGGGCTTGAATCCCGCGTGATGACCTCTCTTGCCATCGCGTCCGTCGGGGAACCCTTTCAGTTCAAGACGGCGCAGCGCTATCTTTCGGAAGGGAAGGTCGTCGTCTTCGGAGGCGGAACGGGCAATCCCTGCTTTTCCACGGATACGGGGGCTTCTCTCCGTGCGACCGAGATCGGGGCGGACGTTCTTCTTCTCGCCAAAAACGTGGACGGCATTTACGACAGCGACCCCAAGGTCAACCCCGACGCGAAGAAATTCGACGTTCTCACTTATGAGGAATATGTCGAAAGAGATCTCAAAGCCATGGATACTTCCGCCGTTCTCATGTGCAAGGAGAGCGGCATCAAGGTCCACGTCTTCGCTCTGAACGGGGAAAACGCGATCGTCAACGCCGTGTTCTCCGAGAGCAAGGGCACGGTCATCGGCGGTTGATTTTCAGAAAGAATCAGGAAGTAATCGTCTTATACGGCGGTATTTTCAGAAAAATCTCTCTTTTTTCGCCGTCGCTTTTCGTCCGGTCTGACGGAAAAACGGAGAAAAAAAAGGAAGGTTTTGTGAGAATTAGGAAAACATATTGCATTTCCGCCGCAAATATTGTATAATAGAAAGGGAAACCGCGTACGCGGTGACGCCGGGAAAGGTTTTCCTTTCCGCGATAAGTAAATTAAGGGAGACAGATACTATGTTGGACGTTGAAAAAGTAGAAAGCATCGTGATGGACGCCGAAGAAAAGTTTGAGAAGACGGAAGAGGTCTTCGTATCCGATCTCACGCAGGTGAGAGCGGGCAGGGCAAACCCTCACGTTCTCGACAAGATCCGGGTGGATTATTACGGGACCCCTTCTCCGATCAATCAGGTCGGAAACGTCGCCGTGCAGGACGGGCAGTGTCTCGTCATTTCCCCGTGGGATAAATCGCTGCTCAAGGCGGTGGAGAAAGCCATTCTGGTCTCCGATATCGGCATCACGCCGACCAACGACGGCAACGTGATCCGCCTCGTATTCCCCACGCTGACCGAAGAGAGAAGAAAGGAGATCGTCAAACAGGTCAAAAAGATGACCGAAGAGGCGAAGGTCGCGGTGAGAAACGTGAGAAGAGAATGTCTCGATTCTCTCAAAAAACTCAATAAAGCCAAGGAGATGACGGACGACGAATACGCCGATTACGAAGCCGATATCGAGAAATCGGTCGCAAAGGCGGTGGAACGCATCGATAAGGCAAGTCAGGATAAAGAGAAAGAGTTGATGACGGTATAATGGAAGAGGAGATCAGCGTTCTGCCGAAACACGTCGGATTTATCATGGACGGAAACGGCAGATGGGCGAAAGCCCGCAACAAGCCGAGAACGTTCGGGCATCAGAAGGGAGCGGACGTCATTTACGAAATCGTTTCCGCCTGTTTCAATCGCGGGATCGAAGCGGTAAGTCTCTACGCGTTTTCCACGGAAAACTGGTCGAGACCTCGGGAAGAAATCGATAAGATCTTCGATCTTCTCCGGAGGTTTCTGAAAAAATATTCCGCGACCCTTCTTCGCGAAAAGATCCGCCTGATTATTTCGGGAGACCTTTCGGCTCTGCCCGACGGGTTGAGAGAGGAATGTGAACGCCGCATCGGTGAGACGAAGGCGTTCTCTTCGCATACGCTGAATATCGCGATCAATTACGGTTCGCGCGCGGAAATCCTCCGCGCCGTCAATCTGTTGAAAGGAAGGGAAGGCGAGGTCGGAGAAGAGGAGTTTTCCTCCTGTCTTTATACGGCGGGGCTGCCCGACGTCGATCTCGTGGTGAGAACGAGCGGAGAACAGCGGCTGAGCAATTTCTTTTTGTGGCAGTGCGCGTATTCCGAATTCTATTTCACCGAGGTCCTCTGGCCGGACTTTCACGAAAAGCAACTTACAGACGCGCTCGTGTGGTTTTCCCGCCGTAAGCGCAGATTCGGGGGTGTATAGCCATGCTGAAGCGCACTCTGACCGGAGCGGTCATGACGGCGTTCGTCGTCGGGTTTTTCTTTTTGCGGCTGATCGACGTCAGGTTTTTCGATCTTCTGCTTCTGTTTATCGCGGCAGTCGGAACGTTTGAGCTCGTCCGCGCCTTCGGGGAAAGACTGACCCGCGCGCAGAAGACGATCGCGTGTATCTTCCCCTTCGTCCTCTATCCCGTCTACGTGTTTTTCGGGATGCCCTGGATGGTCACCGTACTCATCGGCTTCCTCCTCCTCTCTCTCGGTCTGCTCGTGATCGAACACCGCACGGCGACGCCGGAAGGGGTGGGGCTCACCCTTTTCGCGCACGCCTATCCCTCCTGCGTTCTGTTGCCCGTCGTGACGCTCAATCACATGGACAATCTCGGCGCGCTCATTCTCTGCTTCGTCATCGCTCCCTGCGCCGACGTGTTCGCATACCTCGTCGGAAGCGCGTTGAAGGGCAGAAAACTCTGCCCCGAGATCAGCCCGAAAAAGACGGTGAGCGGCGCGGTCGGCGGGATCGTCGGCGGGATCGTCGGCAGCGTTCTCGTCTATTTTTGCGTCGGGACTCCTCTTTTCTCTTCCCGCGTGTGGGACGCGCTCTTCTTTGCGGGGATCGGCACGGTCGGCGCTCTGCTGACCGAATTCGGCGATCTGGTGGAGAGCATGATCAAACGCAAAACGGGGATCAAAGATATGGGGAAGATCTTCCCCGGGCACGGAGGAATGCTCGACCGCGTGGACGGAATGCTCTACGCTTCCGCTTTTCTCTGTTTCGTCTTCTGCCTCCTGAAAGCGGGTGGCTTCTGAAAAGAGCCGCGCGTTCTCTTTTCCGAACCTTTTCCGACGGAAAGAGAAGCCGTGCGGAGAAATGCGGAAGAGGATGCAGTCATATAATTTCCGGAAAAGAATACAATATGTAAGAAAGGTCGTGATTCTATGATCAGAATCGCTTTACTCGGCAGCACGGGGTCGATCGGGAGACAGGTGCTGTCCGTCGTAGCGCGCTATCCCGAACGCTTTTCGGTCGTATCGCTCGCCGCGGGATCGAACGCAGGGCTTCTGAAAGAGCAAGCCGAAAAATTTCATCCCCGGATCTGTTGTCTGACGGATGCGGGCAAGGCGTCGGCTCTGTCCGATTTTCCTCGGGGCATTTCGCTTTATACGGGTCCCAACGCTCCGCTCCACGCGGTGACGGAGGACTGTGACGTCGTGTTCGCGGCGATGTCCGGGTTCGCGGGGCTTGCGCCCGTGCTCGAGGCGATCTCGCTCGGCAAGACGGTCGCTCTGGCGAATAAGGAGACGCTTGTCGCGGGGGGAGATCTCGTGATGAAACGAGCCGCGGAAAAAGGCGTCGCCGTCGTTCCCGTCGATTCCGAACACTCGGCGATCTTCCAGTGCCTGCATTTCGATCGGCATGCCCCCTTCCGCAAACTGATCATCACGGCGAGCGGCGGCGCGTTCCGCGATCTTTCCGCAGAGGAGATCGCAAAGAAAAAGGCGAAAGACGCCCTGAAACACCCCAACTGGAATATGGGGAACAAGATCACGATCGATTGCGCGACCCTGCTCAACAAGGGGCTCGAAGTCATCGAGGCGTGTCATCTTTACGGCGCCGGTCTCGACCGCGTGGAAGCCGTCGTGCATCCCGAAAGCGTCGTTCATTCCCTCGTGGAATTCGAGGACGGCGCGGTGATGGCGCAACTCGGGGTTCCTTCGATGGAACTTCCCATTCAACTCGCCCTGACCTATCCCGAACGCCTTCCCACGGGGATCCCCTCTCTTTCCCTCGTCGGAAAGACGTTGCATTTCAGCCCGATCGACGAAGAAAAATTTCCTTGTTTCCCTCTTGCGCTCGAATCCTATCGCCTGGGCGACAATTTTCCCTGCGCGATGAACGCCGCCAACGAGGTGGCGGCGGGGCTTTATCTGGAAGACAGGATCGGGTTTTACGATATTCCTCGGCTGATCCGCCACGCGGTGGAAAAAACGGCGAGGGCGGAGGTTTCCTGTGAAGCCGTGCTGACGGAAACCGACCGTGCGGCGAGGGCTTACGCCCTGGAAAAATTCAATTCGCTGTAATCCCGTTCTCCGACGGAGGATCTCCGTCGTCGGAACCGAAGGGAGCCGTTTGCTTCCGTTCAGGAGATTTTACATGATTTTTAATTTGTTATCCTTTGCATCCGTGATGAAATCGGCGGGATACGTGGCGCTTGCGCTTCTGATCCTGATGATCATGATCACCGTGCACGAATTCGGACACTACGTGGTGGGAAAACTCTTCCGTTTTAAAATCAACGAGTTTGCTATCGGCATGGGTCCCGCGATACTGAAAAAAACCAAAAAGAACGGAGAGGTGTTTTCCGTCCGGCTCTTTCCGTTCGGGGGATTCTGTTCCTTCGAGGGAGAGGATGAAGACAACAAGACGGAAGGGGCGTTCAACAGCAAAAAACCGTGGCAGAGAATTCTCGTTCTCCTCGCCGGCGCGACGATGAACTACCTTCTCGCTCTACTCATCATCATCGTTTCCATGAATGCGTACGGACAGTCCCTGTTCGGCGTGGCGAAGGTGGAGCCGAACGCAACCGAAGCCGTGTTCGAGACGAACAGCCTGCAGGACGGAGACTTTATCGTTTCCATCACGAAAGGAGGAAAGAAACACGCCGTCTTTATGACGACCGACCTGATTTCCGCGCTGAATCACGGAAAAAGGCTCGAGACGGTGGAAGTCGAAGTCGTGCGGGACGGGCAGCGAAAGACCGTTTCCGTTGCGCTTCGGACGGACGTGGAATGTAACAACCTTACCGAAGTAAACAAGGCGTACGAGGCGCTCGGCGTCGGCGGCGCGCTCTGCGTGGCGACCAACGACGGAAGCGTATTCGAAACGGGAGATTATATCCTGAAAGTCGCGGACGACGAAGATTACGGAAACTGCACCTTCCTGTTCAACGAAAAAGACTTTCTCGACGCGGTTGCGGAAAAGAGAACGGGCGATCAGATCTCCTTTTACGTCTCGCGCGGCGGTCAGCGTAAACTCGTCACCAAAACCTTCGATTCTTTCTGGGAAAACGTCGATCCGTCAGACGCTTCCGAAGTGTGGGCGTATTTCGGCGTTTCCGGTTACGACAAGTCCTATTATACCGATTCTTCTTCCGTGAAACTCGGATTCTTCCGTTCGCTCGGCAACTCTTTTCTGTATTCCTTTAAAATAGGAGGCACGATCTTCCGTACCCTCGGACAACTTCTGACGGGGAAACTCGGTTTGACCGCCGTCGGCGGTACGGTCACGACGATCGTGCAGACGTCGAAGATCGTCAGTTACGGGCTCCGTTACGCGCTGGAAATCACGGCGTTTATCGGGGTCAACCTTGCGGTGTTCAATCTGCTGCCCATTCCCGCGCTGGACGGCTCGCGTGCGGTTTTCTGTCTGATCGAATGGATCCGGAAAAAACCGATCAACCGCACGGTGGAAGGCGTCATTCACACGGTGGGGCTCTTCCTCATCCTCGGCTTTGCGATTCTGGTGGATATTCTGCAATTTATCTGATCGCTCGGAATCGGGAAACAATCGGCTTATCAACAGGCTTTTTCCTTTGGCGGGAACTTTTTTCCGCAAGGGGAAAAGCCTTTTTTCACCTTTTCCCGTCGCGGGGCATAGAATGATACGGGGAGACGGAAAGAAAAGGATTTCCGTTTGTCCCGGAGGTCACGAAGGATGAGAGGAGAATTTTTTGCCATCGGATTGATTTTGTTTCTGTGCTGTTCGGACTGTTGCCGCCGGCAGCCTTGTCCGAAGCCTCAGCCCCGCCCCGCGTGCTTCTGCAGAAGGTACTGCAGATAACGGCACGGGAGCGTCTGCCAAAGAAAAACCGAAGAAGGGTCTTCGGAGATAAAACGAAAGAGAAAAACCGCGGGAAGGCATTCATACGCCCGGGAGCGACGATCGGAAACGGTCGCCGCTCTTTTATCGTCTCCCGACCGAAAAATGCTTTGCCGCCCGTCGCTTCGCCTCGGCAAGGAAAAGAGAAGGAGACGGGAAGGAAAAGAGAAGGAGACGGGAAGGGGAAAGAGAAGGAGACGGGAAGGAAAAGAGAAGGAGACGGGGAAGGAAAAGAGAAGGAGACG
>CAMAJQ010000039.1 GCA_945835865.1 uncultured Clostridia bacterium | reverse complement strand
CGCAGAAGACCGTCTTCGGAAAGGATATGGAATCCAGCGTTTTCGTGAAGATCCCCGCGGACGAGAGCAACCTCTTCGCGATGGAAGAAACGCTCGTCAATCCCTATCAGACCCGCGTCGTGCTCGATTACTATAAAGATCTGCTCTTCTATTTCGCGGTGGCACTGGTTGCCTTGCTTTTCCTCGAATGGATTCTGCATATCACGGATAATATGTAAGGGGGGCAAGGAGAAATATGAACAAATTTTGGCTTGAATTTTCTTACCCCTGGCTTTTACTGCTGATCGTTCCCGCCCTTCTTCTCGTACTGATCCCGCATTTCAGACTTGCGAAGAAATACAGAAGAACGAGAAACCGCATCACGACGATCGTTCTCGAACTCATCGTCATGATCCTTTCGGTCTCGGTGCTCGCGGGCATGACTTTCCACGTCAGGACCCCCAACAAAAAGAACGAGATCATCGTTCTCGTCGACGTTTCCGATACGGAAGAACAATCCGCGCGGGAGAGGGACGACTTCGTCGAAGAAATCCTTCAGGCGAGCCGTTTCGACAAATTCACCGTCGGCGTCGTGACTTTCGGCTTCACGCAGAAATTCGCCGTGCCTTTCACGGATAACGCGGGCAAGGCGTTCGACGCCTATATGGCGGCGGAAAAACCGGATACTTCCGCGACGGACATCGCGTCCGCGCTCACTTACGCCGCCGATCGCTTTTCCGAAGGCGCAAACGGCAAAATCATCCTCGTGACGGACGGGAAGGAAACGGACGAATCTGCCCTTTCCGTTCTCAAGAGCGTCACGGCAAAGGGGATCCGCGTCGACGCGGTCAACGTCCCGTCGCAGTTCGGCGGGCCGGACGTCCGGATCACGGACGTCGAACTTCCCGATTACCACCTTTCCGTCGGAGACGAGTTTTCCGTCAACGTCACGTTGGTTTCCACGACGGAAACCGAATGCGTCGTTCAGATGTCGGATAACGGCGTGGTCGATCAGACGACCGGCACCGCCGAGGCAAGACTCACGGAAGGGGAGAAGATCATTACTTTCAACCACGTGTTCTCGGGAGAAGAGCCCCTTCACGAACTCAAGTTCACCGTGACCGCAAACGGAGATACCGTCGAGCAGAACAACGTTTACACGACGTATTATTATATCGAATCCTTCGATAAGGTGCTCGTTCTTCAGCGGGCGGACGGTCAGTCCGACGCGCTGAAAGAATTGCTGGAAGAAGGGAAGTACACCGTGACCGTCGCGAACGTCTACGACGAAAACGGCGTCAACCTTCCCAAAAGCGTCGACGATCTCCGTCAGTACGACGAAGTCATTCTCAACAACATCTCCAACGCCGATCTTACCAACGCCTATATGCCGGAAGGCTTCGATTCCATGCTCTATACTTACGTCAACGTCTACGGGGGCGGTCTGTTCACCTGCGGCGGTACGGAAAGCGGAACGAGCGGTATCGACGAGACGGCGAACGCCTATAACCGGCTCGATATGAGCGGTACGCTCTATCAGTCCATGCTTCCCGTTCAGGCGATCGACTATACGCCTCCCGTCGCCGTCATGGTCGTCATCGACCGTTCCGGTTCGATGAGCGCCACGGGCGACTCGGGGAAATCTTATCTCGACTGGGCGAAGGAAGGCGCGGGCGAATGTCTGAACGCGCTGACCGAAAGAGACTATTTCGGTCTCATGGCCCTCGATAACGATTCCGAATACATTCTCAAACTGACTTCTCTGACGCAGAGGGACGTCATTCTGGACGCCATTCAGAACAAGATAGGCGACGCGACCGGCGGAACGGTCTTCGTCGGAGCCATCAGGTCGGCGATCAGAGCGCTCAAGGCGCAGACCAACGTCGATAAGAGACATATCATCATCGTCACCGACGGCGCGGTGCCGGACAATCAGATCGAATTCTGCGAAGAAGATCTGAAATCCGCACAGGAATCGGACGGAATCACCCTTTCCATCGTCGGCATCGGATTGTCCGAAAGCCCGAGCAGCAGCGATTATATCAAGATGCAGAGGCTGATCGACGCGGCGAGCGACCGGGACGAGAACGGGGAGATCATCACCAGAAGAAATCCCCTCGTGTACAACTCTTCCACTCTTTCCAACCTTCCGAGCGATATGCGTGAGGAACTGAATATTCCCGAGATCAAAGAAGTAAACGACAATCCCTTCTATCTCACCGTCAAGAACGAGATGAGCAACCTCGTCGCGGGGTTACCCCGCCGGAAGGACGCTCTGGACAGAGATACCAGCCAGATCGACACCGAAAAACTCGGAGGTTTCTTCGGGGTGAAAGTCAGGTCGGCAGCCGATCTCATCGTTTGCGGCGATTACGACGTTCCCATCTACGCGCAGTGGAAGTACGGCGAGGGTATGGTAGGAAGTTTCATGTGCGACCTGCAGGCGACCGAATGGTCCGCGGCGTTTATGGAATCTCCCGCCGCGAGAACCCTGCTTCTCAACATTTTCAGCAACCTGCTTCCCACGAGGAACATCCGCCCCAACGAGATGAACGTGGAACTCAGCGAGGACAATTACGGCAACAAACTGAGTATATTCTCCATGCTTGCCGAGGGTGAGACCATCGAGGGAACCGTCACGGATATGTCGGCGGAAACTCCCGTTCCGATCTCTCTGAACGCCGTCGGCGAACCGACGGGCGATCTGTACGTCACCATCGCGCTTTCTCCCGAAAACTCGTATTCGAGAGCCAAATTCATCGCGAAAAAAGCGGGCGTATACCGGATCGAACTCGTCAAGAAAGACGCGGAAGGAAACGTTCTCGCATCTTACACGGCGTTTAAGGCGTTCGCCTATTCGGAAGAATACGATCTCGCCGTTCAAGGCGAGGAATTCGACGTCAAAGCGGAATTCTTCGATCCTCTTCAGGAAAGAGGAAACGGAATGTATATCGACGACGCCGACGACGTCTTCAATCTCTTCGAGGGATTCGACAAGACGGTCGAAAAGGTTTTCGATCCGAGATTCCTCTTCATGATCCTCGCCATCGTGCTCTTCGTGACGGAAATCGCCGTCAGGAAGTTCAAGTTCAAGTGGCCTCACGAGATCATTCGGAAAATGCGGTCGAAATAGGTCGATGATTGATGCACAAACGGTCGGAAACGGTTGCCCGCGCACGGGTGACCGTCTCCGGCGAACTGACAGGAGGACAAAAATGAACAAACTCAGGAAGATAATCGTCGCTTGCTTGTCTGTCCTATTCGCGGTGGCGCTCGTGACGTCCTGCGGAAAAAAACCGTTAAACGTACCTTCCGGTTTTTCGATGAACGAAGACTACGAACTTTCCTGGAAAGCCGTTCCCGACGCGAGATCTTACGCGCTCTCCGTCCATACGGCGGAAGGGCAGGAGGTCAAGGAAGAAAAGAGTAATTCGGCGAAGTTCGACTTTTCCGGTTATGAGGAAGGAGATTACGTCGTCACCGTCAAGGCGGTAGCCGGTCTGGACAATCAGAAGGATTCCGCCTGGTCGGAAGAATTTGCTTTCCATAGAGATAAAGAAACGGGCTGTACCTATACGCTCATCAACAATAATACCGCGTACGAGATCACGCGCTGTTCGACGCTGATCACGGGGGATCTCGTCATCGAAGATTACTACCGCGGCAAACCCGTGACGAGGATCGCCGAAAACGCCTTCAAGGCGAGCAACATCGATTCCGTCGTCATCGGAAACAACGTAACTTATATCGCGGCTTCCGCCTTTTATTCGGGCAGAAAACTCAAATCCGTCTATATCCCCGACAGCGTCACTTACATCGGCGAAAAAGCCTTTCAGGGTTGCCGCGTACTCGAAACCGTCCGCTTCTCCGCGTCGCTGACCGAGATCCCGGACAACGCGTTCGCCTACTGCAACGCGCTGAAGGAGATCGAACTTCCCGAAGGCATCACCAGGATCGGAGACACGGCGTTCTCCGAGTGCAAAACGGTGCAGGAACTCGTTCTGCCCGAATCCGTGACGGAGATCGCGGCGAACGCTTTCCGCGGCTGCGAGCAACTCCGGAAAGTGACGGTCGGCAGCAAGGTCGCGAGCATCCCGGAATACGCTTTTTACAGATGCGCCATGCTGGAGGAAGTCGTCTTTGCAGAGAATTCTTCCGTCGCTTCGTTCGGGAAATGCGCCTTTGCGGAATGTATCAACCTGGAGAACTTTACCGTTCCGGACGGAGTGGAGAGTTTAGGAGACGGTTGCTTTGCCGAAGATCTCAAACTTGCCGCCGTCAATCTGCCGGATACGCTGAACGAAGTCGGCTATTCCGCATTCGATAACACCGTCATCTATGCCGAGTCCATCGAAAACGGAGATCCCTTCGTCCTCGTCGGCGACTGGATCGTCGCGTCCAATCCGGACGTAATCGCCACGCTTACGGAAATCAAAACGGACACGCTGCCCGGAGCGGTCGTCGGCATCGCCGCGTACGTGTTCAACGGATTTTCCGTTCTTGCGAGCGTGGAATTCCCCGCGCAACTGAAATACGTCGGTTACGGTTCGTTCGCGAACTGCCCCCTTCTCAAAAAACTGATCGCTCCGAACGTCGTCACGATCGGCGATTACGCTTTTGCAAAATGCAGCATTCTCAGCAACGTTCAGTTGAGCGACAGGATCACGGGGGAGAGCAAACTGAAAACGATCGGCAGTTACGCTTTCTATCAGTGTTCGATGCTCGATAACAGCATTTACTACGGAAGCAGCATCGTGCCCGATACCGTCGTATCCATCGGAACGTACGCTTTCTATCAGACCAAACTCTGGGATAATCCGGACGATCAGGGCTTTATTTACGCAGGTAACTGGATCGTCGGTTTTGCGGGCGGCAATACGACCGTGACCATCGACGAGACCAGGGCAGACGACGAGAAAACGGTAGGCATTTCGGACTACGCTTTCTATCAGGCGAACTCTCTTCAGACGATCAACGGGCTGGCGAGCCGTTATATCAAATCCATCGGCAGGGGCGCCTTCTATCAGTGCGTGAACCTGAGGACGGTGACGCTCGGCTCCAATATCAAAGTCATTCAGCCCTTCACGTTTTTCGGATGCGAGAATCTCTATTCGGTATCTTTCCCGCAGTATCTGACCTCTATCGGCGAAAAGGCGTTCTATAAATGCACCACGCTGACGGGCATCGATCTGAGCGGTTGCGAAGTTCTCGAATCGGTCGGTGACCGTGCGTTCTACGGATGCCGCAACGTGTCCGTTCTCGACCTCGGAAGTACCGTCCGTACCATCGGCGAATACGCGTTCTATAACAAGAACGACGCGTCGACCGCGAACACGAAACTGGAAAGTCTGACCATTCCTTCAAGCGTCGTATCCATCGGAAAATACGCTTTCGCCAATTATCAGGGGCTGAAGACGCTGACCGTCAACGAGGGTATTCTCGAAATCGGCAATTACGTCTTCAAAAATTGCTCGGCGCTGAATACGGTCGTCCTTCCCGATAGCGTTCTGACCGTCGGAACGAGCGCATTCTATAAAGATTATTCCATCGAAAATCTGAAGTTCGGAGAAAATACGGAAACGATCGGAGATTACGCCTTTTACGGATTGGAAAATCTTCAGACGGTCGTATTCCCCGTATCTTTGAAGTCGATCGGGAAGTTTGCCTTCCGCAATCTGAAGAGCGTCAGTTCCATCGTCCTGAGCAAGACGATCGAGACGATATCCGAACACGCGTTCTACGGTTGCAAGAACGTCACCTTCTATACGGACGCCGAAGGGATCCTTCCTCAGTGGGCAGCCATGTGGAACTCTTCTTACGCTCCCGTCGTCTGGAACTGCGTCCTTTCCGAAGATAAGACCTACGTCCTTTCGGTCACGGTGAAGAAAGACGGCATTCAGAACGTCAACGAACTGACGCCGATCAATCCGCCCGAAAGAGAGGGATACGTCTTCCTGGGCTGGGCAAAGACGGAAGGAGCCGAAGAGGCTAACTACACCTTCGACCAGATCACCGAGGCGCCCGACGGGACGGTGCTTTACGCCGTATGGCGTGCGGCGTCTCCCGAAGAGGCGGAATGATCTGCTAAAACGAAAGACAAACAGGGTTTCGGCGTGAAAGCAGCGAAACCGCGACGCGTGAAATGCGGGCAAAGCAACGGAAATTTGCGTTTTCGGGCTTGCCGCGTTTGACGCGTTCGGTCGTGTTTCGGGACGGACGCGCCCAAGCCGAAAAATATCATTGCAACAAGGAGTGTAACATGAACAAACTGAAGAGAATTCTTCTTCTGACGTTTTCTTTGGTTATCGTTGCTTCGCTCGCGCTCGTCGCAGGCGGATGCAAGGGCAAAAACAAGAAAGCGACTCTTTCTTTCGAGACCAACGGCGGAGCGGCGATCGCGAGCGTCGAACTCGATAAGGGGAGTGAATACGAACTTCCCGTTCCGACGAAAACGGACGGAGAGTTCGCCGGTTGGTTTACCGACGCCGGTTTCTCGGGCGAAAGCGTGACGAAAGTCACCGTCAACGAAGACACGACCGTCTACGCCAAGTGGATTGCGCTCTACGCCGTCAACTTCGACCTTGCGGGCGGTACTCTGTCCGGTTCTTCCGCAATCTATCTGAAGAGCGGCGCAAACGTATACGACGCGGTCAAGGATCTCACGCCGACCAAGGCGGATTCTCTGTTCGGCGCGTGGACGGTGAACGGTTCCGATATCTCTTCCTCGCTGACGATGA
>CAMAJQ010000038.1 GCA_945835865.1 uncultured Clostridia bacterium | reverse complement strand
CTTCGGACTGTTTATTCATTTCAGTCTGTACAGCGTTCTCGGAAAAGGAGAATGGGCGGAATGTATCGGCAAGATCGAGCAGGAGGAATACGAGTCGATTACCCGCCGTTTTGTCATCGGGGAAAACTGGGCGAAGGATCTCGTCCGGACGGCGAAGGAAGCGGGCTGTCGGTATATTACCCTCACCACCCGTCATCACGACGGATTTTCTCTCTACGATACCAAAGGGCTGAACGATTTCGACGCTCCTCATTCGGCTTGCGGCAGAGATCTGATCGCGGAGTTCGTCGAAGCCTGCCGCGAGGGAGGCGTCGTTCCCTTCTTCTACCATACTCTTCTCGACTGGCACAATTCCGATTATGCGAACGATTTCCCGAAATACATCGACTATCTGGACAGAAGCATCGAGATCCTGTGTTCCTCTTACGGAAAGATCGGCGGATTCTGGTTCGACGGAATGTGGGACAAGCCCGACGCCGACTGGCAGGAAGACAGGCTCTACGGCACGATCCGGAAGTATCAGCCGGAGGCGATGATCATCAACAATACGGGACTTTCCGAACGGGGTCAGACGGGGCACAGAGAAATCGACAGCGTGACGTTTGAACGGGGAAAACCCTTCTGTGTGGATACTTCTTGCAAACCGATCGCAGGGGAAGTCTGCGAGGGGATTACCGATCACTGGGGATATTGCGAGGAAGACGTCTGCTTCAAGTCGGTTCCCCAACTGACCGAACTTCTGGTCGATTGCAGAAAATACGGACACAATCTCCTGCTGAATACGGGGCTGAGGGGAGACGGAAGCGTCAATCCCATCGAACGGGAGATCCTGAAATCCGTCGGCAAGGTCGTCCGCGTCAACCGCAACGTGCTGCTCGACGCCCGTCCCTGCGGATTCGGGGCGGAGAACGCCGATCTTCTGACGGACGGAAAATATTATTATGCCGTGGTGAAAAAAGTACCCATGTTCACGAACGTCAACGTGACCGCCATGCGGGAAACGAGGCGTTTCCGGCTGAAAACCGAAAGGAAGATCCTTTCCGCCGAATGGATGGACAACGGCGAAAAGGCGGAAGTGACGGAGGACGGGGATGTGATCGTCGCCCCCTTCTCTTACGGATACAGTTACGGGATCAGGATTGCGAAAATTATTTTGGAAGAGAACTGAACTATGAAGATTTTATTTTTCGGAGACTCCATCACCGATATGGGCAGGAACCGCACTCCCGGAGGAAATGCCTCCGATTACGGCGTCGGTTACGTTTTTTTCGTTGCGGGGGATCTGACGGGCAGGGATGAAGAGTACGAGGTCGTCAACCGCGGCGTGAGCGGGGACAGGATCGTTTCTCTCTATATGCGCGCCAAGCCGGACGTGTGGGCGGAAACTCCCGACGTTCTCTCCGTGCTGATCGGGATCAACGATATCTGGCACGATTTGGACGGGCTGAATATGGGCGTGGAGCCCGATCGGTTTGAAAAGGTTTACCGTATGTTCCTTGAGGAGACGCTCGAACGTCTGCCCGGGGTGAAGATCGTGCTCATGGAGCCCTTCGTCGAGCCGGGCGCCGCGACGGAATTCAATCACGAAGGATTCCTTGCGGTGAAGAAGTACGCGCAGATCGTAAAATCGCTTGCGGAGGAATTCGGCTTGTTTTTCCTGCCCTTGCAGGAGAAGTTCGACGAGGCGGCGAAGAAGGGGCGGGGCGAGAGGTTCCTTGCAGACGGTGTGCATCCCAACGCCGCGGGCGCGAAACTCATCGCGGACGAATGGCTGAAGTTGTTCGATCGCGAAATCAGTCGATAACGAACTTATAACGGGGTGTCTGCCGAAGGAACGATCCAAAGGCCCGACGCCCCTTTTCTCCGCGAAAGCGGAAGGAGAGCGGAACGGTCCCGTCCGGTACAGGCAAAGACGTTCCGGAGTGATAATGCATATGAAAAAAATAGAAAGAACTTCTGAACTCCTGTGGCTTTTCGGCATACTTTTCGTCGCGTGCGGCGTCGCCCTTTGCAGCAAAGCCGATCTCGGCGTTTCCATGATCGCCGCGCCTGCGTTTATCCTCGGAGAAGCGTTGGCTCCGCTTTGGAGCGGTTTTTCCGTCGGCGTGATCGAATATCTGATTCAGGGAATCCTCCTCGTCCTTCTCTGCGCGTTGTTGCGGCGGTTTGACTGGCGGTTTCTTCTGGCGTTTGCCGTCGCCGTTCTGTACGGCTATACGCTGAATCTTTTTCTCTTTCTCTTCCGCAGTCTCTTGCTGTCCGCCGTCTGGCATCGGTGGATCGCGCTCGCCGCAGGCGATCTGTGCATCGCTTTCGGCGTAGCTTGTTTTTTTCGTACCTATCTTCCTCTTCAGGCGTACGAACTGTTCGTCGCGGAGGTTTCCGCCCGCTTCGGTTTTGGGGTGAATAAGACCAAATGGGTATTCGACCTCTCTCTCCTCGCCCTTTCTCTCGCGCTTGCGTTTACCCTGTTCGGCGACGCGGGGAGTTTCGATTGGTCGTCCGTTTTCGGGGCGAGTTATCACAGCATCGGTTTGGGAACGCTCGTCACGACGGCGATCAATTCGCCGCTCATCTCCCTCTGCGGTAAGTGTATCGACCGGATTTTTCTTCCTACCCCTCTTTTCCCTTCTCTGGAAAGAATACTGGGCAGAAAGCGCAAGGGGACTCCGTCCGTCGGCTGACGTCCCGTTCAGAACATATCGGAAAAGCCCGTCCGGCTGTCGTCCGGACGGGCTTTCTCTCGGTTTAAAGAGAGCGCTCGGAAAAGGGGGAAAATAAAAAATAAACTTCAAGAGGCGATTTTGGGGCAAAATCTAAAAAAATTATAAAAACAACAATAATTTTTGTATTGACTGCCGGGCGGAAATATATTAAACTTATTTCAGACGCGAAGGAAAGGAGACGGCGGGTAGGATATGCTCAGATTGAAATATGTGAAAACGGAATATGCGGTCGACCCGATCGGAGTGGAAACGCAGACGCCCCGTTTTTCCTGGGAATACGGAGAAGAGGAAGGTCTGCTTCAGGAAAGTTATCGGGTTCTGGTGGCGTCCTCTCCCGAATTGCTTTTCGAAGGCAAAGCCGACAAGTGGGATTCCGGACGGGTGCTTTCCCGCGAATGCGTCAACGTGGCGTACGCGGGCGGAGAACTGAAAAGTTGCGAACTGTGTTTCGTGAAAGTTCTGACGGAAACGACTTCGGGCAGATGCGAGAGCGGAACGCATACCTTTGAAATGGGGTTGTTTGAAAAGGACTGGAAAATCGCTTGGAGAAGTTGTCCGCTCACGGCTTCCGGCGCAGCGATGGCCTTCCGTCGGAACTTCACTCTTCCGAAAGGAAGCGAGGGAAAGTCCGTCCGCCGTGCCCGCGCTTACGTCTGCGGCCTCGGTTTCCATGAATTTTATATCAACGGAAAAAAAATCGGAAGAGGGGTGGCGAATCCCGTCCTTTCCGATTACAACAAACGGATCTACTATAATATATACGACGTGACCCCCTACTTGAAGGAAAAAAACGCCGTCGGAATCCTCGCGGGCAACGGTTGGTTCGGAGAACCGCAGATTGCGATGAATCTGTATATTCTCTTTGAAGACGGAACGGAAACTTTCGTCGTGACGGGGGAGCACGAACGCTGGTGGCGTTCGAGAAGTTCGCCCGTCGTTTCCGGAACGATTTTCGACGGCGAGGTGTACGACGCGAGGATCGAGGACGACCTGAAAGGGTGGAGCGAATACAACGAGAAATTCGGGCTCGATAACGGTTGGTATTTCGCCGTTCCGAAGAAACACGATAAAGAAGTGAGGCTCTGTTCGCAGAAGATCCCGGAGATCGTAGCGGAAAGGACCGTGAACGGCGTTGCCCTGCGGAAAACGGAAAAAGGGCAGATCTACGATTTCGGGGAAATGCTCACGGGCCGGGAGATCCTTCGTGTGAAAGGGGCGCGCGGCGCAAGAGTGACGATGCGTTTTGCCGAAGCGCTGAACGAAGAAGGGCTTGCGAGGGGAAGTCTGCGCAACGCGATCAATACGGACGTTTACGTCCTTGCCGGAAGGGAAGAGGAAAGCTACAGCCCGCATTTTTCTTACCGCGGCTTCCGTTACGTCGAAGTCGCCGTCGAAGGGGAAGCGCGGGTCCTCGGGATTTCGGCGGAAGTCCTGCGCACGGGAACCGCCCGGACGGGGCGGTTCACCTGTTCGGACGAAACGCTGAACCGTCTGCACGAGATGTCCGTACGGACGGAGGCGTGCAATCATCACGGGATCCTCACCGATTGTCCCCAGCGGGACGAGCGGATGGGCTGGCTGAACGATCTGGGCGCAAGGCTGTTCCAGACGTGCAACAACTTCGGCATGGAGCGGTTTTTTGAAAAGATTTCCGACGATATCGCCGATACGATGGACGAAAACGGCGCGATTAAGGACACCGCGCCCTACTATCTCGGAGGGAACGTTGCGGATCCCGTCTCTGTGGCGTATCTTCTCATCGGTAAATTCGCATACGAGCGTTACGGAGACGTCGGTCTGATCGAGCGCCATTACGACCGATACGTCAGGTGGGTGGAATATCTGACTTCGAGGACGGAAAACGGCGTTCTTTCCGTTGGGCTTTACGGGGATTGGGTGCCCGCGATCAGCGTCGTTCCCTATCTTTCCAGACGGTTTAACAAGGGGTTTCCCATACCGGTCATATCCACGATGTATCTCTTCTGGCATTACAGGCTGGCGGCGGACCTCGCGGGCACGATCGGCAGGAAAGAGGAGCAGTCCCGTTATGCCGCGCTTGCCGAAAAGACGAAAAAAATAATCAACGAACGGTTTTACGACCGCACCCGCGCACGCTACTGCGAGGACGTTCAGTCGGGCAACGCCGTCGCCCTTTCTCTCGGGATCGCCGGGGAGTCGGAACGCGGAGCGCTTCTGGCCGCCGTCGTAAAAGATATCGAAAGCCGGGGCTGGCATATGACCTGCGGGAATCAGGCGTACAGGCATCTGATCGGCGTGCTTGCGGAAAACGGGTATAACGAAACGGTTCTCCGGATCCTGAAAAATAAAAAATATCCCTCCTGGGGATATATGCTCGAATGCGGGGCGACGACCGTATGGGAACGCTGGGAAAACGAGATCTCAACGGTGGAGGAAAATATGCATTCCTATTGCCATCCCATGTTCGGAAGTTACGATTATTGGTTCTATCAGTATCTCGGGGGGATCCGGGTCAGAGAGGGAACGCCCGCCATGTACGATTTTATCGTCAGCCCCTGCGTGATGAAGGAAATACCGGAGGTCGATTGTTCGATCGACACTCTCCTCGGCAGAATTTCCGTCCGCTATCGCGTCGAGGGAGAAAAGGCGGAATTCGAGATCGTCGTGCCTCCGAATTCGACCGCGGAAGTCCTGCTGCCGGGGAAAGAACCCTTCGTCCTGCGGTCGGGGACGTACCGGACGGAAAGCCGCCTTTAATCGGGCGACTTCCGCGCGTCTTCGCTGTGCTGTCCGAAATATTGCTTCCGCCATTTGCCGGGAGAAATCCCGATGGCTTTCCGGAACGCCGTATTGAAATAAAATTCGTTTTCAAAGCCGAGCCCGTTTGAAATTTCCTTGATGCTCATATCGCTCAGGGCGAGTTGCTGGCGGGCGAGGATCATCTTCTTTTCCGAGACGTATTTCAGGGGAGTGACGTTGAACTGCTTGGAAAACAGGACGGAAAAATAGGCTTCGTTGTAGCCGAGAACGTCCGCGAGTTGTTTCACGGTGATCTTCTTTCCGAGGTTGTTTTCAATGTATTCCAACACGGGGGCAAACTTCTTCACGGAAGGGGATTCGGAGGCGTTTCCGTCGAAAAACCTCGACAATAAAAGCGAAAACGCCCCTTGCGCTTTCAGTTCGGCGCGCACGTTTTTTTCCATATAATTGGCGATGAGCAGACGGAAAACGTCCGCGTCGGAACCGTCCGTCGCAACGGGATTCGTCAGGCGGTAATATTCGAACGGATCGGGCGAGCGGGTGTTGGAACGGAAATGCAGATAGAAGTGGGATATGGACTGCGTGTTTTCCACCGAGCGGATGAGGAAAGGCGGAATGAGATAAAGATTGTTTTTTTCCAACTTCAGCGAAGATCCGTCCGCAAGTTTGAGCACCGCACTCCCTTCCGTGACGAGATAAAGCCTGTGATAGGCGAAGAGCGGAACGAGAACGGGCCATTTGCTGGTGCACGGCTCGACGGCGGACAGATCGTCGCTTACGGTGTTTTTCCACACCACGTCGTTGCGGATGGTGGCAAAGCCTCCGCCGAGAAAAGAAAAATTGTTGTTGATCAATAAGTTCTGCATATTTTCATTATAGCACAATTTATGCAAAAAGCAAGCGAAACCGAAGGGGATTTTCGCAAGAAAGCGTAAATAAAATCAGCAAGGAGAAGAAGCGGATATCCGATTCCGCGACAGAAAAATGACGGAAAGAGATTTATCGAAAAGGGAGAAAAGGACAAAGCGGAGAGGGCTGGACAGCCGCGACGTGCAACTTTTCTGTATGGCGGGATTGAGCGTCCTGTTCCTGGCGGTGTTCGCATATACGCCGATGGCGGGCATCGCGCTCGCGTTCAAGAACGGGAATTACAAGATCAATCTTTTCCAGGCGTTGCTCGAACCGGGGTGGACGCTGGAAAATTTCCGGAAACTTTTCGGGGACGAAGTATTCTGGACGACTTTCTTCAACACGCTGAC
>CAMAJQ010000037.1 GCA_945835865.1 uncultured Clostridia bacterium | reverse complement strand
TCATAAACCGATTTTTCGCCGTAAAAATAGTTAGTGATGGCGAATGCTAAGCCTACGCGGTTTTCTCTTCAGAGTTTTCTCAAAACGGAACGTGCGCGTCCGAAAGGTACGGGAGAAGTCTCGTCGGAAACGTTTTCGTCAACGCGCAGAACGGTCGCCGCGACGGGCGATCCGCTTTTTCCGTAAGGAATTTCCACCCGATCGCCTTGGGCGAGCGAAAAGCCGTCCGCGAGATAAAAACACGGGCGATCCCCAAAAGGCGGATCGGGAAGGACTTTCGCGAACGTATGTCCCTCGTGAGTCGTTAAGTTTCCTCCGCAGAGCGAATGTATCATTTTTTTCTCCTTTCCGGCAAGCCCGTTCTCTCTTCTCCTTTCCGAAAACGGAAGGCGTCGGGAGCGTTTTTTCTCCGCAAACTTCAGCCGATAAGTCGGTTATCCTCCGATTCCTCGTTCGGATACCGCCCTTCCTCCGCCTGAAAACGGAAGGTTTGCAGTTGAGCGCCGTAATTCATTTTCCGCACGTATTTCCAGTAAGGATATACGAGGACGAGCACGGCGATCAGCCACGCGCCCGGGTCTCCGAAGCACAGCGCGACGAACGCCGCGTTACTCGCCGAAGCGTTCACCCCGCCCCCGTTGACGAGAGCGGGCAGAAAGGCGCAGATGACGACGCGCGCAACGAGTTCCCCGACGCCCGCCGCAAGGGTCCATACCGATTTTCCGATCCCCTGAATCCCGTTCCGCAAGACGAAAAGCGCGCCGAGAATAAAGAAAAGGGGAAGATCGACGAACAGAAGGTCGTTCCCGTAGCGGATGGATTGGGCGGAAATTTTATCCGCGCTCAGGAAAATCCTCTGATAAAACCCGCCGACCGACATCAGCAGTCCAACCCCCGAGCACACGGCGTACAGCACGAGCATGATGAGCAGGGACTGATCGGTCCCCTTTCTCACCCGATCGGGCGCGTTCGCGCCGAGGTTCTGCGCGTTATAACTGACGAGGGCGGTCCCGAGTGCGGAAAGCGGACACATGATGAAACAGATGAGTTTGTTCGCCGCGCCCGTTCCGTTCTGTGCGGGGTTGCCCGCCGCCATGGTTCCGTCCGGCAGAAGATCGAATTTCACCGTCTGCGCCGACATGACGATAAGCCCTATGGACAGGACGGAAAACTGAAGCCCGAGAGGAAGCCCCTGGCGGAGATGGGAGACGACGTCCTTCCGCGTGATACGGAAATCCTCTTTCCCGAGCCTGAAATCCTTATACTTGATAAAGATATAGGCGAAACAGGCGACGGTACAGACAGCCTGAGTCAGCACGGTTGCCCCCGCCGCCCCCGCGACGCCCCAACGGAAGACCTTGATGAACAGGACGTCCAGCGCGACGTTGGTCACGGTGGAGATAAAGAGGAAAAGGAGAGGGGTAAAGGAATCGCCGACGCTTCTTAAAACGCTCGTGGCGAAATTGAAAAAGAGTTGCGCGAAGATCCCCGCGTAAATCACGAAACAATAGGTATAAGCCGCACGGTAAACTTCCGCGTTCTGCGGCGTTACGTTGACCCAACCGAGCATGGGTCTGATACAGGACAGCGCGAGAGCGGTCAGGACGAGAGTGATGACCGAACAGAGGACGATCTGCGTGGCAAACGATCTCCTCATTCCCCGTTTATCCCCCGAACCGATCCGGTTGGAAATGATGACGCAGAACCCCGCCGTACAGCCGAATGCGAACTGCATAAAAATAAAGACGAGAGAAGAGGTATCGTTGACGCCGGCGACCTCGTCGGCAGAAAGGTTCTGTCCGCAAATCGCCGCGTCGGAAAGAACGTAAAGTTGCTGTAAAACGTACGAGACGACGATCGGCAGGGTGAATTTCACGATCACCCGCCAACACGAACCTTTCGTGAGATCGATAGGTTCGAAGAATTTTTTCAGTCTGTATCCGACGCCCGCAAAAAATCCAGAGCCGCGCATAAACACTCCGTAACGGGCTGTTTCCGCCCGCAGAAAAGAGGATAAACGAACGGTCTCGTTTACCCTCTTTTAATAACCTTATTATAATCCATCTTCGGCGTTCTGTCAAGCGGAATGATCGGGGAAATAAAATTTCCCTTCCCGACGGCGTAGCGATAGGGATCTGTCCCCTTCCGTCGCTGACGCGACCACCCCCGCTTTGGCAGCGGCGCCCCCTCTTTGTCCTTGCAGAAGTTTCCCCCGTTTCAGCGGGGAGGAACTTGGCGTCCCCCGTCGGGGAAACTGTCAGGCGCAGCGTTCTCTCGACGATTGACGGAAGGGGGTAATAAAGTCGTTGGACTGAAATAGAAAGTTCCTCGGGGGAGGACGGCAAGGGGTGGTTTTTTCGCCGCGACGGATCGGAAAACACCCCAAAATACGCAACCGCCGCCGGCAAAAAACTCTCTCTATTTTATTTCCCGAAAGTAGAGAACTCTCTACGGGTGAAAAAACAGGAAGAATTAACCGCCGAATAGGTTGATAAAACGCTCGTTTTCGCAACTCTACCGACAGGAGAGTCCCTCTCGACCAGCAGTAGAGCGCAAATTTCGAGGCAGAGACAAAAAATCGGGATAATTCGGGTGACAAATCCCGTAAGATAAGCTATAATAATGACACAGTCTGACCGGGGCGTTCCGAACGGACGAAATCGTCCCCCCTCGGGAGCCGGACGACTGCATTCACGCAAAACAGCAACCGGCCCATTCGTCGGACTTTCAGCGAAAGCGAAAGCCAACCGCAGGGCTCGCAGCGAAAACGGAACCATGCCGGGCGCTGCCGCAAGAGCGGGAGGCATCGGGCAACGGACGGAAACGATCGGAGGACAGGGTGAAAGAACAACCGCGCGTCATCTATTATAAAGACGAGTTGAACGACGAATTTTCCCGTGCGAAGATCGAAGCGAAGAAGATCGACGAAAACTACCGTTATCTTCGGGAAGACTTTTTCCATCGCGCGCTCGCTTTCGTCGCCTACCGCGTGATCGCGACCCCGCTCGCCGGCATCTTTCTGAAGATCCTGTGCGGACACAAAATCGTCAACAAAAAAGTGCTGAAACAGGCAAAGGGGAACTACTTCCTTTACGCCAACCACACGAACGCGGGCGCCGACCCTTTTATTCCGACGATGGTGGCGTTTCCCAAACGGGTGTACGTCATCGTGCACCCCGCCAACGTTTCCATGCCTTTTCTCGGACGGATCAACCCCTATCTCGGCGCGTTGCCCCTGCCCGACACGCTGAAGGCTTCGGAAAATTTCCTCGCCGCGCTCAACCGCAGGGTCGGACAAAACCACGTCGTCTGCATTTATCCCGAGGCGCACATCTGGCCGTACTACACCGGGATCCGCCCCTTCCGCGACGCCTCGTTCCGCTATCCCGTGCAATACGGTTCGCCCGTGTTCGCCTTCACCAACACCTATCAGAAGAGCAGATTCCGCAAAAAACCCCGCATCGTCACCTACGTGGACGGACCTTTCCTGCCCGACCCGACCCTTCCCCCGAAAGAGGCGCGGAAGAAACTTCGGGACGAAGTTTACGCCGCCATGACGGAGAGAAGCAAATCGTCCGACGTCGATTATATCGTCTATCTGCCCGAAAGCGAGAGAAACTCCGCGGCAGACGGGGCGGAAACAGACGCCCGGACGGAAACAGCCCCGCGGACGGACGGCAGAACGGACGGCAGCGCGCGGACGGAAAAGACAACGGACGGAAACGGAAAAGAATAATGGGCGGAACGGATAAAAGTCTTTTCCAAGCGAACCTTACGGAGAAAACACATGAGATATTTACTTTTTTCGGGCAATTCGGGCGTATTTGACGGCGTTCTGACCTGTCTGCTGTCCGTGCTCAAGCGGACGAAGACCGAAGAACCCGTCGGGGCATTCCTTCTCACGATGGACGTATCCCGCATCAAACCGCAATACACCCCGATCGGCGACCGCGAGACGGAATTTCTGCAATCGGTCGCCCGGAAATACAATCCCGGAAACTTCGTGAAAAAGATCGACGTGACCGATCTGTACGAGCGGGAATTCGGCGGCTGCCCCAACGAGGGGGCGTATTGTTCGCCCTATACCCTTCTGCGCCTGTTCGCGGACGAACTCCCCGAGATCCCCGATAAAATTCTCTATCTCGACGTCGATATTCTGTTTCAGCACGATTTCACCCTCCTTTACGATATCGACGTATCCGACGTGGAATACGCCGCGGCGAGAGACCATTACGGGAAATATCTCATTCATCCCCATTACATCAACGCGGGCGTTCTTCTCCTCAACATGAAGAAGATCCGCGAAACGGGGCTTCTGAAAAAAGCGAGAGAA
Source organism: uncultured Clostridia bacterium (assembly GCA_945835865.1). Taxonomy (GTDB): domain Bacteria; phylum Bacillota; class Clostridia; order Christensenellales; family Borkfalkiaceae; genus UBA10281. The sequence continues at coordinate 2,563 of CAMAJQ010000037.1, read as the reverse complement.
CTCATCAAAACCAAAAAACTCGTCTTTGCCGATCAGAGCGCAATCATCCGCAGCACGACCAAAAAAAAGTTGCTTCCGCAAAAATTCAACGACCAGAAATTTCTGCACAAGCACACGGTCGTCCGCCATTTCAGCAAGCGGCTGTTCTGGCTCCCCTATCCCCATACGGCAAACGTCAAGCAGTGGCAGGTGGATAAGATCCACTCGGTATTCCGCTATCACGTTTTCGACGACGTGCTGAACGAATACCTCGCATACAAACGGCAGCGAAGCGACGAATCTGCCGAATAACCCTTGCCGAAAACACGGCAAAACGACGAAAAAGGAAAACCATTATGAACGAGAAAATCAACGATAAACGCCTTATTCCTATTTTTTATGCCTGTGACGACGCTTTCGTCAAATTCACCATCATCTCCATCCGCTCCATGCTGGCGAACGCCTCGCCCGACCGTTTTTACCGTTTCCACATTCTCATCACGGACGTTTCGGAGCGCTCCCGCCGCGTGGCGAAGGAACTGGAAAGCGAAAACGTCGAAATTCTTTTCGAGGACGTGACGGCTTATCTGAACGCCCTTCAGAGCAAACTTCCCCTGCGCGATTACTATTCCAAAACCACCTATTTCCGTCTTTTCATTGCGGATATGTTCCCGCAATACGACAAGGCGATCTATCTCGACAGCGACACGGTGGTCTTAGGCGATATCGCCGAACTTTACGACGTCGACCTGAAAGACAACTACGTGGGCGCGGTGACCGAAAGGGTCATGAGCGACGTGGACGTATACGGCAGATACGCCGAGCAGGTCGTCGGGATCGACCGCCGCGCCTTTTTCAACGCGGGGATGATGCTCATCAACTGCAAACAGTTCCGCGACAACAAACTCCTCAATAAATTCGGCGAACTTCTCGCCGCGTATAACTTCGTCGTCACGCAGGACGAGGACTATCTCAACCTCATGTGCAAGGACAGGGTGCTCCACCTCGACAGAAAATGGAACACGGAAATCCTCCCCGAATTTTCCATCGATCCCGAGCAGGTCGCCATCTTCCACTATATCATGGTTTCCAAACCCTGGCACTATCCCGACTGCCGCTTTGCCGATTATTTCTGGAAATACGCCGAACAGACGGAATTCTACGACGAACTCCGTCAGGCGTCTTATTCCTACACCGACGCGGAAAAACAGCGGGACGCAGACTGCTGCACCAACCTCGCCCTGCTCGCCGAACGGGAGATCGCCCGCGAGGACAATTATCTGAAAACCGTCCGCAAAAAACAGGCGCAGGACAGAGTGGAAGTTCTGAAAAAAATCAACGAGTTGGAAGCCGAAGGCAAATTCGATATCGACGCCGAGGACGACCCGCCGACCATTCCCCTCGAAGGCGAAGTCGATTATGCTAAAAAAAAACTGATCAGCCGGATCAAAGCCGCCGTTGCGTTTAAGGCGGCAAGGCTGTTCGTCAATAACCTCATCGAAAACAAACAACTGATTATCAAAGACATCGTCGGGCTGGAAAATCTCACCTCTATCGAAGGCGGGGCGATCATCACCTGCAACCACTTCAACGCGTTTGACAGTTTTGCCATGCAGCTCGTTTACGACCACGCGGACACCAAAAAACACAAGTTTTTCCGCGTGATCCGCGAGGGAAACTACACCAACTTCCCCGGGTTTTACGGTTTTCTGATGAAAAACTGCAACACCCTTCCTCTCTCGGCGGGCTATCGGAACATGGAAAAATTCATGAGTTCCGTTTCGGAAATTCTCAAAGACGGGCACTTCATCCTCGTCTATCCCGAGCAGAGCATGTGGTGGAATTACCGCAAACCCAAGCCCCTGAAAAAGGGCGCATTCTCCATGGCGGCGAAGAACAACGTGCCCGTGCTCCCCTGCTTTATCACCATGCAGGACAGCGATATCGTGGGCGAAGACGGCTTCTGCGTGCAGGAATACACCGTGCATATCGGAAAACCCATCTATCCCGACCCCGACTACGCGATCGGGGAAAACGCCGAACGCATGAAGGACAGCAACTACGAGCAGTGGAAAACCATCTACGAGGACAATTACGGGATTCCCCTCGTCTACGCCTGATTTCTCTTGACATTGCGGAAAAATCCGTTTATAATACGGTATGGAGAGATATCTCCGTACCGTTTTTTTTAGTGAAGAGGAAGAAAAATGCCGACCAAAGTCTTTGAAAAAATTCCCGAGGAAAAACGTCCTTATGCGGATATCCTCTTTATCCTTTTCCGGTATGCGCTCAATGCCATTCATGCAAATATGGCAGAAAAGGAAGCCTTTATCGCGGAGTTTGAACTGCAAGCCAAAGCGTTAAAACCTTTGCTCCGATAAAAAGATTTTTACGAATTTTTCATTTTGGCTTGACAGGTTCACTTTTTTATCGTATAATGATGGCACAGTGTAATTGCACCGTGTCATCTTTTTTGGAGGAAACAGCATGGAGGAAGAAATCGAAGGAAAGAAACCAATTAAAGAAACCGCCGATACGGAAAAAAAAGAACGACAAAGTGATTCCGTGCCTACGGTAGGAAATC
>CAMAJQ010000036.1 GCA_945835865.1 uncultured Clostridia bacterium | reverse complement strand
GCTTGCCGCGGAGATGGTTTGCGGCATGATCGCGGGGTGCGGCGGAAGCAAGGAATCCCCGTCGGAGACCGCGTCCGAAAGCGGGACGCAGAGCGGAGATGTTATGATCGAAACGAAGAAATACGATCTGAAAGAGATCGATTACGTCCTTTCGCAACTCGACAGAAAGACGGATGACAGTGAAATTACCGTGACCATCCCGACGAAGGATTCGTTTCAGACGGGCGAAACGATAGAGGTCTCTTCCAAAATCAAGGCGACGAAGACCTGGAAAACCGAAGGCGGAGCCGTCGTCGCGGGGGCGACGTATTTCGTCGTGGACTGGGGAGACGGAACGTGGAGTTATAACGGTCCCGGCGTGCAGATGGAAAAGATGAAATCCACCGTAGTCAACTCCCACCGTTATAAAAAAGCGGGAACGTACGAGATTTCCGCCGCCGCGTACTGCATGCAGACGAACGAGGTCGTCGGCTGGTCGGAAGGAAAGAAAATCGTCGTGACGGGAGAAGACGCGCCTTACGCAAATCTCATTACCGACCTGAAACCCGTTTCGTCCGAACCATACGGAGAGGACTATACGGCGGAGAACGTCGCGGATAACAGCCTCGTTTCCTATTTCAGAAGCGCGGAGGCGGAAGACGCCTACGACGAACAGTACGTCGGATATCTCTTCAACGACATCTACACTCTTTCGGACGTCGAGATCCAGATCCCCGCGCAGGCGGACGTGTTCCCCTCCAACGTGGCGGTGGAATACACGACGGACGGAGGAAAGACCTGGCAGTCTCTTCCGAAATACTACTACCTGTACGATTACGCTCAGGGTATATTCACTCCCATCATGCGTTTCCCCAACCCCAAGGGCGCGACGCTCGTCCTCCCGCTGGACGGAATCGTGGCGAACGGCATCCGTTTCGTTTCCAAACTGACCTCCATGCAGACGGAAGACATCGCGAAAGAAAAAACTCTTTTCGTGGGCGAAATGAGGGTTTACGGTACGAGAAGAACGCTTTTGTACACTTCGATGGGGAATACGTTCGACGCCGACCTCAACAATATGTGGACCATTTACGGATCGGCAAAGACGGAGCCGAACCTGACGGGCAATCCGTTGAGTTCTTCCACCAATTTCACTCCCTTCCGCACGGGACACGCGATCATCGGTTCCACCGAGTGGCTGGAATGGTGCGGTCTGAAATATAACTGGACGACCTACGACAGCGCGCGGGAACTGTGCTACGGTTTCCTGAAATCGACGAGAACGGGAAGCGACGGTTGGTCGAAAGACGACGGATACGTCTGGGCGACCGCCAACGGGGCGAACCATCTCGACATGGGCAGGCATTATACCTATAACTCCATCTTCATCATCGCCGCCCGCAACTATCTCCTTCAGGGCAACAACGTGGGCGAATACGACGAGAACGGAAACGTGATCGAGTTCATGGATATGCAGAACACTTCGGGACAGACGATGAGGAGCCGTCTCGAAAAAGCCATGAATTACATGCTGAAAACGCTCGACGGCGAAAAGGGCGTCCTCGTCATCAAAGATCCGCAGAACCAGGGTCTCGCGGGGGCGGGGAAGAGCGTCGCGTCCAACTATTGGGACGCCATGACCGCTTTCGGTTACATTTCTTCGTACGAAAACGTTTTCTTCTATCAGGCGGTCAAAGCGTACGCCGACATTCTCGAATATTACAAACAGGACAGTTCGTATTATCGTCAGCTCGCCGAGACCATCAAGGTCAAGTTCAACGAAACTTTCTGGGACAGAACGAAAAAACGCTATATCACTTCGATCAACGCGGAAAACGTCACCCTTGATTTCGGCGTGACTTACGTCAACTTCATGGCGGTCGCCGCAGGGCTTGCCGACGAGGTGAAGGCGGAAGCCATCTACGCGTGGGTGGACGGCGACAGAATCATCGAAGGCGATACGTCCACGGGCGAAGATATTTACGGCGCCTTCAAATTCTCCGCTCGCGGCAATACCGTAGACGTGTCGCACGTTACGGACAAGAACGGACAGTGGTATTGGTGGTATAACGCCGAAGTGATGTCTCCCGCAGCGGGACTCGGCGCTTACGGCAACCAGATGCAGAACGGCGGAACGATCTTCTATATTTCCTATTACGATCTGCTCGGAAGAACGACGCTTTCCGCGGATAATGCGTTCGGGAGGTTCAGCGTGATCATGGACGAGTTCCATATCGATTCTCTCCGCCGCAACCCGAGAACGGTGTACGGAGAATACGTCGCGGGCGTGCTGGGCGAGTTCCCCGAAAGCGGACTTGTTCCCTATACCTTCGTCTCTTCCGTCGTCGGGCTCAACGCGACGGTCAAAGGGCTTGAGATCAAATCCAACCTCCCTGCGGAGATGCAGTTTGCGGGCGTTTCGGAATACCGCTACGGCAACCGTATTTACTCGATAAAAGTCGATAAAAGAATTGCTTCGCCGAAGGTGGAGAAATACGACGACGGCACCTATTTCGTGACCGTTCCCGCCGGCGATACCTGGTATATTACGCTCGACAACAGACTGATCAAGGGGTGAGACGTTATGAGAAAGATCCATCAGAACGTTCCTCTCGGTTACACGCCCTCGGCATGGACGGTGACGGAGACGGAATACGGAGAGAAGACGAATAAAGTCGACGAGACGATATTCACTCTCGCAAACGGCTATATCGGCATCCGCGGTTTTTTCGAGGAAGGGTTTTACGGAGATCCCGCGGAAACCGATCCTTCGGTCATGCTCAACGGCGTGTACGAATATTATCCCTATCGCCATATCTGGTGCAGACCGGGCTTTCCCGAACGTTTTCACTCCATCGTCAATAACGTCAACCCCGTCTCCGTCCGGGTGAAGATCAACGGGGAAACGGCGACGCTGAAAGGAAAAGTTTCCGGTTTTGAAAGAACGCTCGATATGTATCGCGGCGTGATGACGAGAAAATTCGCGTACGAGACGGAGAAAGGGGAAAAAGCCGATCTGTGCTTTACCCGTTTCGTCTCGCAGACGGAAAAACACCTCCTTGCCGAACGCATCGACGTGACCGCGCCCGAAGGAGTGCGGGTGGAGATCGAAGGGGAACTGAAACCCCTTACGGGAACGGTCCTGTCCAAAAAGGAAGAGATCGGTTCGGATATGACGAACCCCTTCTCCTTCTTGTCCGTCCGCTCGGAAGACGGAGGGGACGTCCTGAGTTATAAGACGATAAAAAGCGGATTCGAGATCTCCTGCGCCATCGCCGAAGACCTTACGGAAAAGGCGGAGGAAACCGTCGCGAAAGGGGAGTGCGACGTCTCGCGGACGCACGGGTTCGTCTCGACGGGAGAAAAGGTCTCCTATTACCGCTACGCGGCGTTCGTTGCGAATACCGACGGCGAAGATCACGCCGACCGCGCGCTTTTCGTCGTGCGGGAGGCGAAGAAAGAAGGGTTTGAGAGCCTTCTGAGCGCCTCGGAAGAGGTGTGGAAGAACTACTGGGAGACTTCGGATATCGAAATCAAGGGCGACGTCGCCGTTCAGCAGGGCATCCGTTTCGGACTGTTCATGATCAATCAGTCGGCGGGCAGAGACGGAAAGACCAACGTCTCGGCGAACGGGCTGACGGGCACGGCGTACTCGGGGCACACCTTCTGGGATACCGAGATCTTCATGACCCCCATGTTCCTTTACGCCCATCCCGAAATCGTCAGACAGCTGCTGATCTACCGCTACAACATCCTTCCCAAGGCGAAGGAGAGGGCGAAACAGATGGACGACGTCGGCGCGCTGTACAGCTGGAATTCCATCAACGGCGAGGAATGCGGGCACGTGTTCGAAGCCGCTACCGCGCAGTATCACATCAACAACGACGTCTTTTACGCGATCTACAAATATTACGAAGCCACGCAGGATTGGGATTTTATGGAAAACTACGGGATTGAAATCCTGCTGGAAACCTCGAAATGCCTTTCTCACCGCGGCAATTTCATCGAGAGGAAGGGGGGAAGGTTCTGCATCAACTGCATCTGCGGACCGGACGAATACAACCCCGTGGTGGACAACAACCTCTACACCAACTTCCTCACCAAAAAGCAGTTCCTGTTCACCCTCGGCACGGCGGAGACGCTCCGGGAGAAAAACCCCGCGAAATACGCGGACCTCATGCACAAGTGCGGGATCGACGAAGGGGAACTCGCGCGGTTCCGCGAGGCGGCGGACAAGATGTATCTGCCCTTCGACGCGGAAAACGGCATCTATATGCAGGACGACAATTTCATCTACAAGGACCCCATCGACATCGATTCCATTCCGGTGGAGAAATTGCCTCTTCTGACCCATCTGCACCCCCTCAATCTGTGGAGATATCAGGTGTGCAAACAGGCGGATATCGTTCTGCTGATGTTCCTGGAGAGCCACGAGTTCACGCCCGAAATGAGAAAGAAAGTCTTCGACTTCTACGAGCCGAAAACCATACACGACAGTTCCCTTTCGGCGGGCGTCCATTCCATCGTCGCGTGCGATATCGGTTATCGGGACGAGGCGTACGGCTATCTCAGGCAGGCGTGCCGTATGGATCTCGATAACGTCAACCGCAATACCTGCTTCGGCATTCACGCGGCGTGCATGGGAAGTTGCTATATGATGATCGTCAACGGTTACGCCGGGATGCGCGTGTTTGACGACCGCGTTCACTTCAAGCCGTACATTCCGGAAAACTGGGAAGAATACTCTTTCCGTATCCGTTTCCGCAAATCGCTCTTCAAAGTGACGGTCACGCAGAAGAATACGGAGTTCGTCCTGCTGGAAGGAGAGGGGATCACCCTTTCCTCGGGGGACGAGTCGGTGATCCTCGACCGGATCGGCGAGAGAAAGACCGTTTCAACCATCACGGACGAGGCGTCGTTCCGATAGAAAAACGGAGAGGTAACAGGACATGAAATTAAAATCGATATTGAAATGCGGGGCGCTCGCTCTGGTGTGCGCCGCGACGTTCGTCGGATCGTTTTCCGTCGTCGGAGTGAAAGCCGAAGGCAACGATTACGACGCAAAACCGGACGAATACTATTCTTACGTACAGAAATTCACGAACATCGATCAGGTCAACAACGCGTTTCACGCATGGTACCGCGAGAACGCGCTCGGTTCCGCCAAAGCGGAAAAGGTGGAGACGGACCTCGCTTCCGCCGAGACCCATTGGGCGATCGAAGACGGCGTACTTTACCGCATCAACGACGTGAAAAAGGATTCCGATTCGGGGAGGTACGAAACCAATCAGGTCGCCATTCTCACCTTCACGAAAGAGGCGTATCTGAATTTCGAACTTTCCGTCGACGTCAGAAGGGGAGGCAACGGCTTCTGGCCCGTCGTCGGCATCCGGCAACTCGAAGAGGGGAAATATCACCTTGACGACGGCGCCGGCGTCTTCGTGCAGGAGAGCGGTATCGTCACTCTCTGGGGAGATCCCGACGTGCAGGGCCCGCACGAACTGGCGCCGCTTGACGGGTTCGATTCGACGCAGTGGCACAATCTGCAGATCCGTCTTCGCGGCAACGAACTGAAAGTCAGCGTGGACAATATGCCCTGGGCGGAGAAGACGTTGCGCGAAGACTTTTACGAGACGGGGTACGTCTCTCTCATTTCCGTCAACAACGAGTCCGCTTTCCGGAATTTCCGCATCAAAGCGCTTCCCGAACCCGAACGGGCGGAGACGAAAGATTTTCAGCCCGTTCCGGAAGCGGATTCGGACGACGCCCTCTCCAGACTTGCCGGAGAGGTCAGACCGAAAGAGGACCTTTTTGAAAGAGAACCCGAGCAGATTTCTCCGGGAATACCGTCGGATAGTACGGGAACGTCCGGAGGCAAAACCGGCGGGGGATGCAAGGGCGCGGCAGGAGGAAACGCTCTGTTCCTGCTTCTTCCCTTCCTCGCGCGGATAACAGGAAAAAACCGCCGTCGGAACGTCTGACGAGGCGGATTAAAAAACGGGCAGATCATGCCTGAAAAGGAGAAAAGGATGAAAAAACTGTTGGTTGCCGTCCTCATGGCGGCAATGCTGTGTTGCTCGGCGGTTTCGGTTGCCTTTGCGGCGAGTATGCCGTCGGTGACGAAATCGAACGTAACGAGCAAACTGTCCGACGAGGCGGTGAAAGTGACCGACCTTGCGGGCAACGAGGTCTCGCTCGCCGCGGGACCGCACGGAGGGAGCGGAGCAAAGAGCGTCTTTACGGACGGGACGATCTCTTCCACCGCGACCGCGCGTCTCGTCGACGCGGAAGGAAACGGCGTGATCGGCTACGTCACTCTTGACGCCGGCGCGGAATACGTCGTAGACTCCCTTCTCATCGACCTGTGCCACGACTGGGGCGCGGCGGATTTCATCGTCCAGCTTTCCGTGACGGAGGATTTCTCTTCTCCCGTCACCGTGTTCAACAACAAGGCGGGCGAAAAGTTTTCGGCGGACGCTTCCCGCAAAACGGACGACGTGGTGTATAACGTTCCCTATCAGGGGTTGACGTTCTCCTTCTCGCCCGTCAGAGCGAGATACGTCAGGGTGACCTGCGATATCGTCGGAAACGGCAAGCGCCAGGGTTACACCACGCTGGGCGAGATCCAACTTTACGCCGTCGAAGGCAGCGTCGTCTATACCGACGCGTTAGGTCAGGTTGCCGACGGCAGAGCGAAACTCTATGCGGCGGAGGAAGGCGCGGAAATCTATTATACCACGGACGGAAGCGCGCCGACCGTACGTTCCGCTCTCTACAAAAACGGAATCGCGCTCGACGGCGAAATCACGGTCAGAGCGATTTCTTACAAAGACGGCAAATACGGCGTTCCCTGTGATTTTACGTTTTCCGGCAAAGCGGCTTTCGTCAGCGAAAACGCCGCGCTCGGCAAGACGGCGAAGGCGTACCTGACGGACGGGACGGAAGCGACGGTTACCAACCACAACGGCGGACAGACGCTCGCCTGCGTGACGGACGGCGTCATGGGTG
>CAMAJQ010000035.1 GCA_945835865.1 uncultured Clostridia bacterium | reverse complement strand
GAAACGACTTGTGTTATTTGGTTTTTTCTGATACAATATAAACGACGATAAACGAACAACACCGGCTACCTGGACAGATTGTATGTTCATAAAGATCACCAAGCGGAAGGAATTGCAACCGCAATCTGTGATGAACCGGAATGTTCGGTGCCGGGACGGACGATTACCACCCATTCGTCTGTTAGCGCCATGCCGTTTTTCGAGCAACGGGGTTACAAAGTTATTCGCGGACAGACGGTCGTCAGGAAGGGAATTTCACTTACTAATTTTTTAATGGAGAAACGTTCCGATACCGATTAACGGCGTAGCGGGATTATCGCTACGCCGTCGGTTATATTTGCCTTCCGGCAATCGGTTTTCCGTAGATTTTCGGACAGGTCCCGGAAAGTCTTTTCCGTTTTTTCCGCAGTCGGTCAGAAACAGAGAAGCAGGACGGAAAGAATGCCGACGGCAATGCCCGCCCACTGTTTTGCGGTGAGTTTTTCACGGAAAAAGATCACTCCTGCGAGGGTGGTCAGGGCAAGCCCTCCGCCGTTCACCACGGGGAAAAATACCGCGCTCTCCACTACGCCCGAAAGATAGAGATTGATGACGTTGTTCAGCCCGACGCCTATTCCGCCGACGGCGATGAGAAGATATTTCAGCAGATACCGCTTTGCTTTGTTTTCCCGGGGAACGACCCTCGTTTTCCGCACGGCAAAGGCGCCGAAGGCGGAGGCGACCGTCATGATGCCGAAGGCGATCGCGAGGAAAGGGATCCTCTCTTCGGCGTAGGGGGAACTCTGATGGATTTTCTGTAGGATCCCCACGAGCCCCGACAGCACGAAACAGACGGAGACCGAGAGGATCCAGGTCTTTTTTTTCGTTTTTTCACCGTTTGCGGCCTTTCCTTCTGCGTTGACGCTCAGCAGGATGCACGCCGCAAAGGCGATCAGTCCGAAGATCTGCGGCACCGTGATCTTTTCGTGCCAGAACAGAACGCCCGAGATCGCGGGGATGATCGTCGAAAGGGATACGATAACGAAGGTATAGGCGAACGACCCCGTCTCGATCGCCTTCATAAAGCATACGCTATGCGCTAAGGTTACCGCGCCGAAGACGCAGCCGAGAAGAACGGTCGCGAGAGAAGGCGCCGTCGCCCGGGATGCGCAGAAGAGGGTGAGAAGAACGGCGACCCCTCCTGCGGAAATATAGATCTGCGTATCGAAAGCCGTCGGAAAGCGGTTGTTGTAACTCTTTTTGAACACGTTGGAAAGGAACGCCGCCGTCATCGAGACGACAAACAGCGCGGCGACCGGTAAACTCAGAAGGTCCATATTTCTCCTTTTCGCTTTTTGGAAGATTGACAAAACCCGAAGAAAATGCTACTATTTATTATAGCAGATAAAATTTGATAGAAATATAATATTTCGGGCAAAAAGTATTACTTTTGCGTCATTCTGCAAAAAGCCGGAAAAGGACGGGCGTTTCCGCCTTTTCATCGGGCAAAGGAGTTGACCATGGAAGAACGGGTGATGCCTTACGGGGAGCCGGTGCCGACGGGCACGGTCGAAAACACGACGGGGTGGGGTTATTCCATGTCCGATTGCGAATGTGATTTTACCGACGGAAAATTTCCCTCCCAACTGCCGCATATACACGATTCGCTCGAATTGTACTTTCACCTTTCGGGGGACGTATCCTTTCTGGTGGGCGATCGGGTGTACCCGCTGCAGAAGGGGGACGTCGTGCTTTCCCGACGGCACGAACTCCACCTGTGCGTTTACAATTCTCCCTGCGTGCACAGGCATCTGTGCGGATGGGTGGATATTCCGGGAAGCGGATTGCCCTCCGTCCTTTCCGGGCGGGAGGATTTTTTCCCCGTCGTTCATCTGCGCGGAGAGGACGAGGAAAGATATCTCGCGTGCGCGAAAGATCTCGCCCGCTTCGGCGGGGACGGCGGGTATGCGACGGAAGCGTTGGCGTGCCTTACGGAGATGTTCGTCCTTCTTCGTAAAAATACGGGAAAAGAGAGGGCGGAAAATTATCCCGACGACTTCCGTCCGATCCTGGATTATTGCAACGAGCGTTTCTGCGAGATTTCGGGCGTGGAGGAGATCTGTTCGCACTTTTTCGTCAGCCGCAGTTCTCTCGACAGGATATTCAGGCGCAATCTCCGTATCGGGCCGAAGGAATATCTCGTCTCGCGGAAAATGGCGTACGCCAAGCGGCTGCTGACGGAGGGGAAGACCGTCGAGGATACCGCTTTTCTCTGCGGATTCGGGGACGCTTCCCATTTTATTGCCGTTTTCAAAAAGCGGTTTCTCGTGACGCCGAAAACCTTTCAGCGTCGCAGCGGTCTTTTACGGGAAAGAGAAGGAGAGGTCGGACGACCTCTCCCTCTGCCTTAGAATAATGGGCTTTAAGTCCGTAAACGGACGTTTTTTTGTTTACGCGCAGACTTTCGTCCGATTTCTCAAGGGGAAGCGGGGAAGTTCAGAAAATCGCCTCAAGCATGCAGAATTCCGTGAACTCGTCGGAATACGCGTCGGAAGGCCCGTACGAAACCGCGCCCGTCGTGAGATTTTTCACCGATTTGTACGGGCGGGGAAATTTTACGGAGAAAACTCTCCTGACGCACTCGTCGGATCCGTCGAGATCGACGAAGGAAAGGAAAACCCGTTCCGTTTCTTCAAAGATCACGCATTCGACGCGTCGGCTTGCGGAGATATCGTATTTCGGGGTCACGAAACGCCTGACGACGTTCGCGAAGATATCCTTGTAGTTTTTCCGTTCGTCTTCTTCGAGAAGGGCGGTCGTCCAGACGACTTTTCCTTTTCCGTAAGAAATTTCCGTTACGGCGGGGAAATCGGTGGGGATCCCGGGAGGATTGGAGTGAATGGACGCGTATTTCCTTCTGTCGTCCGGAACGGTATACGGCAGGGTGACGCGCGCTTTGACGTTCCCTTTTCCCTTGCGGAAGAGGGGCAGTTTATAGGTAAAGGGCAGGGGATATTTGTCGTTGAACTCCGCCATCAGCGGAACGTAATCGTCCGTCGGGCGTACGTACGCCTGCACCCGTTTTCCGCGGAAACGGTTTTCCGTTTCGCTCGCCCCGTTGGTGTAGCCTATAAATTCTGCGCCGAAAAACTTTTCTATAAGTCGTTTATCGGATTTTCCGGAAAGATAAAGCACCCCGCCGTTCTCGACGTATTCGATGAATTTCATGGGTTCGTCGTTCTCGAAATCCTGTAAGCAGGGCGCTACGATCATCCGGTAATCCTGCAGGCGGTCCATATTTCCGTTCGCCACGATCGCTACGGGAATATGGTTTTCGACGAGCGTCCTGTGGGCGTTGATTGCGCAGAGTTTATTAAACGTGGCGCATTCCCGGTCTCTGAACTGCGTCCTGCTGTCGAAGTACACGGCGACGTCCGCGTACAGGGTTCCCCGATCCATGTATTTTTCGTAAGGGATCTGTTTGCGGAAGGCGTTTCCCATTTTTTCGTAGACCCTCTCGTCGAGGGTGCCGTCGGGGTTGATTGCGTCGATGATCATGCTTGCCCCGTGATGCGCGCAGGTCAGGAGGATTTCTCTGTCCAGCACTTCCTGCGGCTTGGTAACGGTGTGTTCCCTCAGGCTGGCGTTGCATCGGCAGGTCATGTATTCAAAGGGTTGATTGCGCGTGACGCCGTAATAATATTTCGCCGAGAAGGAATGGTTATAGAGATCTCCGTAGAGGTCTCCCCCCGTAAATTCGCAGGCGGCGTTGATATCCTCGGTCGATCCTCCGAGCCATTCGCAGCCGATCGCCGCGGAAAAGTTCAGTTCCACGGTAGATTCCGGCATGAGCGTGAGGGAGAGCCGGCGGACGAAACGGGCAAATTCCCCCATCCAGTCCTGTCTTTTGCGGACGAAGAGCAGCCAGGCGGGATCCTGCCAATCCTCTTTTTCCGGCAATTCCCGACCGGTTTCTTCCCGGAAGCGTTTGCGGCAGGCGTCGCAGTGACAGGTAATTTCCCAATAGGGCATATCGTAGAACATCCCGTGGGTCCTGGGAAAATATCCGGCGAGTTCCCTGAGGTTCTCTGTCAGGAAAAGGCGGTATTCTCCGTTGTTGGGGCAACACAGCCCATACCTTTCCCCGTGATCCCGCCAGGTCTTGCCGTCCGCGTCCTTCATCTCCCAATCGGGGTGGGTGTCCGCGGCGAAGTTGTTGAAGATCAGGCTGTAATACCCCACGACTTTCATGCCGTCTTCCAGACACAGGGAGATCAACCGTCGGACGCCGTTGTTCGTTCCCGTCATTGCGGCGTGCGTCTTCGCGACCTTCGTGGGATAATTGCAAAGCCCCGTGTGCGATTGCAGATAGATCATGGGGCTGCGGATCTCTGCTTTTTTCAAGGCGCGGAAATAGTCTTCCGCGCGGAATCCGGACAGATAGAGAGGATCGTCGTCGTTGACGTGCATATCGACGAGTTGCCGTCTGTAGATTCCCTGATACCATTTTTCCATCTTTACGCTAACGGCGGAAGGTCCGGGTTTTCCGCAAAGTGTTTGAGCATAACGATGTTTTCCGTCTTACTCGTATTCGTGACGACGACACCTCTTCCCGCCGCCTCTTCCGTCACGAAAAATTCGTCGTTCGTAAGTTCGCCGTAGCGGATGAGCGTCGGGGTTTCGATCTCCCAGTTGCCGCAGCGCCCCCTTCCTTGGATCAGGATGAAACCGTACGCAGCGGAGTCTCTGACGGTCACCGTCTGTCCGGGATAGACGGTCAGCCTCTTGGCGCAGACGAGAGGGGATTTGTAGCAGATCCACTCCTCGCGGTACCGTTCGTCCTCTCCGCAGACGATCGGTCGCATGAAACGGTGCGCTTTGAAATCGGGATCGACGTTCTTTTCCCAATCGATGACGTCGATCAGATAATCGAAATTTCCTCTTTCTTCGGGCGGGCAGTTTTTCCACAGCAGATCGACGGGAACGCAGTGGCCGCCGGGCAGTACCGACTGATACATGGCGTAGACGTCGGAAGCAAACTGCGGCTCGTAAGTGCAGAGGCTTGCCGGTGCGTGGAGCACCCCGGGGGGAACGTCCCAGCCGGTATCCAACTCGATCTTATACGCCTGCGACGCTTCGAGAAGGCGATTGTCCCCTTTCGTGAAGTTTTCGAGGCAACTTCTGATCTCCTCTTTCGTGCATTGCGGATTCAGCCCGAAAAAAGTGTAGGGGAATTCTCCTCCGTTCGGGTTCATCTGCGAGGGGAAGAAATACATCTCGGGCTTTCCTGCCGCCCCCACTCTCTTCGCGTGTTGCTCCCTGTGATGCACGTGATGGGGCAGGGGTCCGGCGTTATCGAAAAATTTAGAAAACATCGGCCATTTTCCGTATTTTTTCCAGATGTTTTCCCCGACGATCTTTTCCTTGAGTTCCGCGACGGCGTCTTTCAGGAGCACGGCGTTTCTTCCGTCTGCCGAAACCGCGTAGGAAAGTCCCTCGTCCGGCGGCGTTCCGGGGCCGTTTTCCGCCGGCGTCGTCGAGGAAAACCACCGTTCGTCGATCCCCCCTCTTTCAAGTCCGAGAACGTAATAATCGTCCGGATGGAGTTTGATCCTTCTGCCGGGGCGACAGAAACTTCTCGGGACCCAGGCGGGTTTCAGCCTCAGGATTCCGTCTCCTTCTTTCCATAAATCTTTGCCAAGCACCGTCATATATTTTTCCGTCCTTTTCTTTTTTGCCGCAAAACGGCTTTCTACCGTAATTATAACACGGTTTTCTCTTCGGGTATAGAAAAACACGGGAGAGAAATAGCATTTTTTTGTAAGGAGATCTTTTTCGTCTACGTCGGTTGACAAAACGGTCTTCCCGTGGTAAAATGAAAACATGAAACTCGATTACGATAAAAACGAATTGTTGAACGTGCTCGCCGATTTTTATACCGTCACGAACGCGAGCGTCAGCGTCTTCGACTGTGATTTCCGTGAACTTTCCTCCTGCGGCAGGATGCCGGACTATTGCAAGGAACTCCGTCGGTACGGCGTTCTTCACGAAGCCTGCATGAAATCGGACAGGGAATACGCAGACAAGTGCGCTTCTCTCCGGAAAGGGGTCACCTATACCTGCCACGCGGGGCTTTTAGAGACCATTTATCCCATACGGTTTCAGGGGATTCTGCTCGGCTACGTGATTTTCGGCGGAGTACGGGATGCCGAAGGCGAGGTGTCCGGGCAGGAGAAGGTGGAGGCGTTCTGCGCGGAAAACGGTCTGGACGCGGAGAAGTTTCTCGGCATGTACGGCCGGCTGACGACGGTCAACCGCAGACAACTGACCGCCTACGTGAATATTTTAGAGGCTTGTGTAAAAAACGTTCTCGTTTCCAACGTTCTCAAGTTGGACTCTTCCGTTCTTTCGTCGAAAATCGTTTCTTTTCTGCAGGAAAATTTTACGGAAAATTTCTCCGTCGACGAACTCTGCAAGCGTTTTTTTCTGTCCGAGAAAACCCTGTATAAAATCGTCAAGGAATCGACGGGCGTGACGGTCAACGGCTACGTGACCGGGTTGAGAATGCAGAAGGCGAGGGAACTGTTGGAGTCGACGGACGTTTCCGTAACGGAGGTTGCCTCCGAAACGGGATATTACGATTACAATTACTTTATCCGCGTATTCAGAAAAAGTTTCGGGATCTCTCCTCTCCAATACAGAAAACGGTATCTGCGGGAGCGCGGACACGCCCGGGGGTCGGAAGAGGGGGACGGGGAAGAAAAGGGGCGTTGACGGCGTCGGGAGGATCATTCCGGCAAAAAAAGACAGGAAAAAATTTTCCCGCTGTGGTATAATGGAAACATGAATCAGATTTTTACCGGAACGGTCGGATATCTCGAAGACCGCCTGAGGGGCGAGATCGATTACGACGAACTCGCGAAAAAAGTTTACGCCAACAAATTTACCGTCATGCGCGTCTTTTTAGCGATGACGGGACTTTCCGTCGGAGAATACGTCCGCGCCAGACGCCTGACCGAAGCGGGC
>CAMAJQ010000034.1 GCA_945835865.1 uncultured Clostridia bacterium | reverse complement strand
CAAAGAAGCAATCTCTTTTTTTATTACTTGCTTAAACATGTTCCTATAGCTTCCCTTTAATGCTTTGGAACCCATATTTAAATATTGATTTGTTTACCAACTTCAAATCCACCACTAATAGAAAATTCAACGCCAAAGCCAAATGTTTTACTTCATTATAACATCAAAACGTTTATTTTGCAATCTAAATTAACTACAGATTCCCCGACGAGGTCCGTTTTTATTTCCCCGGACTTCTGCCGTAGCGACGGGCAAGGGCGGAAAGAAATTCCGCGCTTTCGTCGTCGAACAGTTTTTTCGGAAATCGGACTTTCCAGTTTCCGACGGTCGCGGGGGTGTTGATGCGGAAACCGTTCCCCAGTCCCTTCACGTCGGCGAAGGGGACGACGGCAAGTTCCGCCTTGCAGGCGTAAGCCGCACGGACGAACGCTCGGCTTACCCCGCGATCGGTTTTTCCGTAACCGACGCCGAGTTTTGCAAAGGACTCCTTCGCCCTGCGATCGAAGATCTCCCGTTCCCGAGGGCTCAACCTCTGCCGATATCCCGCAACGGTGTCGTTATCGTGCGTGCCCGTATAGCAAACGCTTGCGGACGGAACGTTTTCGGGAAGGTAGGGATTGTCCGGATTTCCGTCAAAAGCAAACAACAGGACTTTCATGCCGCGAAGCCCGGTTTCCCGCATCAGGGAACGAACGCCGTCGTCGATGGTGCCGAGGTCCTCGGCGACGAGGCGGGAAGAAGGCGCGCCGCGCAGGATCTCCCGACCGGGACAAGTCTCCCACTTTCCCGAACGGGCAGTCTGACCGAAGGGCACCGACCAGAAGCGGTCGAGCCCGCGGAAATGGTCGATGCGAACGATATCGAAGCGGGACAGGGCGTTTTTCAGCCTGGCTTTCCACCAGCGGAAACCGTCTTTTTCCATCGCGGCGTAATCGTAGATGGGATTGCCCCAGAGTTGTCCGTCCTCGCTGAAATAGTCGGGCGGGACCCCCGCCACCTCTTTCGGACAGAGATCTCCGTCCAGGCGGAAAAGCCCGGGATTCGCCCAGACGTCCGCGCTGTCGTACCCGACGTAAAGAGGAAGGTCGCCGAGCAGAGCGACGCCTTTTTCTTTCGCGTAGGCTTTGAGCGCGGCAAACTGTCTTTCAAGAATATACTGCAAAAAGACGCGGAAATAAAACGCGTCCCGGTTTTTCGAGATAAACAGATTGATTGCGTGAGGATCGTACCGTCTGTACCGCTCGGGGAACCCGTCGAAAGAACAGCCGTAAAGTTCTTTGAGGCTCGCGAAAGCGCAGGCGCAAAACACCCTTTTCCGACGGGAAAAGAGATAGAAATCGTCCGTTTTTTCAAAGCGCGCGTACGCTTTTTTCAGCAGGGGAAACCGCTCGCGGTAAAGGTCTCCGTAATCAACGTCCCCCATCGGCCGTTCGGCGGATTTCAACTCGTCCCCGGTCAGAAGCCCTTCTTCTCCAAGCGCTTCGAGATCGATAAAATACGGGTTGAGCGAATCGTCCGCCAGAGGCTGATAAGGGCTGTCTCCGAAAGACGTCTGCCCGAGGGGAAGGACTTGCCAGACGGACTGTTCCGCCGCCGCGAGATAATCTACGAACTCCCGCGATTCCTTTCCGAAAGATCCGATCCCGTATTTCCCCGGCAGGGAGAAAACGGGCATGAGTATTCCGCATTTCTTTTTCATAAGTATTTCCTTTCCCGCCTGCGGTTGCCCTCGGGCGGGATCCGTAAAAGGGTCCGTCCGATCGGCAGGATCGGCGGGAATCAGAGCGTTTCCAAAAAATTTCCGACGGCTTCGCTTGCCCAAAAGGCGTCCTCTCTCGAACAGAAAGCGGAAAGGCGGAAAAAGCCTTCTCCCGCCTTGCCGAAATTGCTTCCCGCCGTGGCGACGACGCCCGTTTCCCGAAGCAGTCGGGCGCAGAAGTCGGCAGAGGAAAACCCTTTCGGGACCTCGGCGAAGACGTACGGAGAACCGTCGTTAATATTATACCACAAATTTTTATTTTTGAAAGCGTTTTTCAGGATCTCCGCGTTGGTTTTATAAAATTTTACGTTTTTTTCGTTGATTTTTCTGCCCTCGTCGGAAAGAGCCGCCTCTGCGCCGCGCTGAGTGACGTACGAAACGCCGTTAAAGCGGCATCCCCCGTTCCTCTTCATCAGGCGGTTGTATTCCCCCGCCGCACGGGGCACGACGGCGTATCCGCACCGGACCCCCGTAAAACCCGCCCCTTTGGAAAAAGAACGAAGTTCTACGGCGCAACGCAGGGCGCGCGCGTCCCGATAGACGGAACGGGGCGCCCGACCGTCTCCGAAATCGGCGTATGCCCCGTCGTACACGACGAGCGCGCCGACGGAAAGGGCGTAATCGATCCACCTTCTCAACCCCTCGAAGGAGAGCGCGCTCCCCGTCGGATTGTTCGGCGAGCACAGCCACACAACGTCGTATTTCTTCCCGTACGGGGGGAAAGGAAGAAAATCTTCCTCTTTCACGCAGGGAAGTTCGGCGACGGCGTTGCCCGCCGCATAATTGACGTCCCTCGTCGCGGGGTAACAGGGGGTGGGAATGAGGACGTTCGCCCTCCCGAAGAGTTCGCACACCCGCGTGACGTCGCTCTTCGTTCCGTCCGAAACGAATATTTCATCCTCGCTCAGCGCGATCCCCTCCGCGGCGTACCGTCCGACGATTTTTTGCTTCAGAAAAGAATACCCTCCCGCGGGCGGATAACCGCGGAAGGTCTTTTTTTCGCACAGTTCGAGGCTCGCCTTCGCCATCGCCTCCCCGACGACGCGCGGCAGGGGAAGACAGACGTCCCCGACGCCGAGATCGACGACTTTCCGCCCGGGATTTCCCGCACGGAAGGCGGCAACCGACTCTTTCAGCCCGTCGAAGGCGTAATCGGCACAAAGTTTCTCCAGATCTGCGTTATATTTCATACCGACCCGTGAACACCTCCTCGATCTTTCCCCGCAGAAAGGCGGTTTCTCCCTCGAAGCGGACCTGCAATCTGCCGCCCCGCATTCCGACGCATATCCCCCGTCTGCCTTCCTCTTCCCCGACCCGCCCCGAACGGAGCGCCGCAAACGCCACGGCGACGGCGCCGCTTCCGCACGAAAAAGTCTCTCCGCTTCCCCGCTCCAGCACGCGCACGGAAAAGCCGCCGGGGATTCTGCGGACCTGCTCGACGTTCACCCCGTCGGGGAATGCCCCGCTGCTCTCGCAAAGTCTTCCGAGCATGAGAAGACTGCGGTCCTCCTCGTCGAACACCACGAGGTGAGGATTGCCCGCGTCAACGGGGAAAATACGGAAAAAATCGACCGATAAGCCGACTTCCTGCAATCGTCTTTCCCGTTCGGCTCCGAGCGGAAGCGGTCGGGGACGACCCATTTCCGCCTCGGCGCAGAAGACCTTCCCCTCGCTCTCTATCATGCGGACGGCACGGACGCCCGCCTTTGTGCGGACCCGCATGGGATTGACGCGGACGCCCAATCTCTCGTAGGCGAGTTTGGCGGCGCAACGGACGCCGTTGCCGCAGATCTCTCCTTCGCTCCCGTCGGCGTTGAAGACGCGCATGGAAAGGTCGTACTCCCTTTCCCCTTCTCCGGCGCGGGAGAGGACGATCAGCCCGTCTCCGCCCACGCCCGTCCTTCTGTCCGATATTTCACGGGCGAGTTCGGGCAGATCCCTTCCTTCCGTCTCGCTCTCTTCCGCGTATACGTAGTCGTTCCCGGTCGCCTGCATCTTGACAAATTCCATACAACCTCGAGCATATTGCTTCCCTTTATTGTATGCGCGGATCTCTCCGGTTAGGAACGAACAGAGAAGAAAAACTCTTTTCCTTCCCCTCAAAACCCCTCTCCCTCGGGTAAAGTTTCCCCTTTCTTTTCGGCGCTTCCGCAGGCGAAGTTTTTTCTTTTCCGGCGCTTCTGCAGGAAAAGTATTTCCTTTCTCCTCGCTTTTGCAGCGCTTTCCCGTTCTTTTTTTGCATTCAAAAAGCCTTCCGAAAGAAGGCAGTCCGTTAAAAAAGGGCGTAAAGAGTTTTTAAACGACGAAAACGCCCCTATAAGTCGATCAATATGGGAATCGATCTCAACGATACCCCTGCGACGCTCTGCAGGTAGTAATTGAAAAACCGCAAGACGTTGTTCGCTTTTTCGCCGTCCTCCGAGGTGATTTCGCCCGAGCAGACCCCGCGGAGATAGGAATAGGTTTCGAAGGAATATTTTTTGTCCCCCTCCGCCTTGCAGGAACGGCAGACGTTACAGCCCCCCTGCGCCGAAAAAAAGACTTCGCCGCGGATCGGTTCCCCGCACCTGCCGCAACGCTCCGGATCGAGCCTGTACCCGCTCTGTTCCAACGCTTCCGCAAGAAAGGAGACGAGCGCGTTTTTCGGACAGACTCCCTCCCCGTACGCGAGGGATTTGAGAAAACCGACGAGAGAAAGAAAAAAATCGGACGCTTCCAGCCCCTCGGGCAGAAACGCGTTGGCAAACTCGACGGCGCAGGACGCCGCGTAATAGCGGACGACGTCCGTCCGAAGGGGATAAAACCCGTCGAAAATCTCCGCTTCCGTCACCGTGTTTCTCCCGTTTTTTTCGGCGAGCACGACCTCGGAAAAGGTAAACGGCTCGGTCAGATTTTTCATTTTCGCGTTCGCCTTCCGAACTCCTTTCGCGGCGGCGGACAGTTTCCCCTTTTCCGCAGTGAGCAGGGTGAGTATCCGATCGCTGTCGCGGTAATCGACGGAGCGAAGGGTCACGCAGTGGACCTTCAGCGTCATAAATTCCTCGTCGGAGACGGGTCGCTATTTCTTCTCTTCCCTTTCCGAACTTTCGCGCAGTTTTTTGTAAAGAAGATAATATCCCGTTCGTCCCGTTTTTTCAAACAGCTTCCACGCCGTTTTTTCCAGATCGTCCATATTCAAAGTATGCTTCCCGACAGGACGATTATTCCGTGATTTTCTTATTTTTCTTCCGCGTAGCCGTATTCCTTGAGGAGATCGGGTCTGTCCCGCCAGCCCTCTTTGACCCTGACGTATACGGTCAGGAAAACTTTATCCCCGAGGAATTTCTCCATGTCGCGGCGGGCAAAAGCGTTGACCTCTTTCAGCGCCCTGCCCTGCTTGCCGATGAGAATGGCTTTGTGGTTTTCTTTTTCGCATATTACGTCGAGGTCGATCTCGTACACGCCGTTTTCCCGACGGGAAAAGCGGTTGACGGAGACGGCGACCCCGTGCGGGATCTCCTTATCGTACAGGAGAAGTATTTTTTCGCGCATGATCTCGGCGATCATGAATTTTTCCGATTTGTCGGACACGGCGTCCGGGTCGAACACGTACTCCCCCTCTTCCAGATGAGATAGGAGCACGCGGAGGAGTTCCTTCACGTTCTTTCCCTTTCTCGCCGAAACGGGAACGATATCCGAAATCCCCTCGATCCCGTTCAGTCTTGCAAGTTCTGCGGGAAGTCTTTCCGCAGGCATGATATCGATTTTGGTGAAGGCGACGACGAACGGCACTCCCCCTCCGGCGAATTTTCTCAGGAGGTCGAGGTCTTCCTCTCTGACCCCTTCGTGTCCGTCCAGAACGAAGAGCACGACGTCCGTTTCTCCCGCCGTGCGCACCGCCGTCTTCTGCATGCGCGCGTTGAGTTCTCCCGACGACTTATATACCCCGGGGGTGTCCTCGAAGACGATCTGATAATCCTCCGTCGTCAGAACGCCGAAAATGCGGTCGCGGGTGGTCTGCGGCTTCGGGGAAACGATGGCGATCTTCTCGCCGACGAGCACGTTGACGAGTGTGGATTTTCCGGCGTTGGCTCTTCCGACGACGGCGACGGTCCCGCTTTTCATCCCTCGTCCCTCCCCACGCCGATCTCGCGCATGATCTCCTCCGCGAGCGCGGTCATTTCCCTTTCGTCCTCTTCGACGATATGGTCGTAGCCGAAACAGTGAAGAAAACCGTGCAGGGCAAGATAGGTCAGTTCTCTCTTCAGGGAATGGCCGTAACTTTCCGCCTGCTCGGCGGCGCGTTCGGTGCAGACGCACACCGATCCGATGAGCACCCGTCCCGTCTCCTCGTCGACGTCGCAGGGGAAATCCCTGCGGTCGATCACGCGGCGGCGCACTCCGTCGAGATAGGGGAAGGACAGCACGTCCGTCACCCGATCCACCCCGCGGAACCTCCCGTTCAGATCCCTGATCTCTTCGGGGGAAACGAAGGACAGTTCGACGGCGAGTTCGTCCGTCTGTCCGAGTTTGCGATAGACCGCCTCCGCGAGGCTCTCGCAGTCGATGGGGCAATTATCCGTAATAACGAGTAAATTTCCTTTCATACGTCTCTATTCTTATCTTTTGCCGATGCGGAGTTTGGGATATTCCACCCTGTCGTGATAGACGCCCGCGAGCGAATTGGTGATGGTGCGGCGGATGATGTCGATATCCTTCATGGTCAGTTCGCATTCGGAGAACTGATCGAAGTCCATGCGCTCCTCGATGATCTCGCGGACGGCGGCGTCCACCTTGGCGTGCGAGCGGTCGGGAAGCGTCCTGACCTTCGCCTCGCAGCCGTCCGCCAGCATGATAATAGCGGCGAGTTTGGTCTGCGGCTTGGGTCCGGGATAGGAGAAATTGGCGATATCGAGGTCTCCCTCGGTAAACTTCTGCGCCTTGGCGTAAAAATACCGGATGGGCAGAGTGCCGTGGTGCTGCAGGGCGACGTCCGCCAGGATCTGCGGAAGATGGTATTTCCGGATCAGGTCGTATCCGTCCTTCGCGTGGGAACGGATGATATCGGTGGAAAGTTCGGGAGAAAGTTCGTTGTGCGGATTGTAACCCTGTTGGTTTTCGGTAAAGAATTCGGGGTTTTTCAGTTTCCCGATGTCGTGATAATAGGCGCAGGCACGCGCGAGAAGGGCGTTTTCACCGATGGCGTTGGCGCACGATTCCGCCAGCGTGGAGACGACGAGGGAATGGTTGAAAGTCCCCGGCGCCTGCGTGATGAGCATTTTGATGAGTTTGGATTTATGGTCGGTGATCTCCGCAAGCCTGTAATCGGTCAGCACGTTGAACACCCTTTCGAAAACGGGCAGAAACGCCATCATGCCGACGACGGACGTCATGCCCGAAGTAAAGCCGTACAGGAGAAAGCGGACGGGGCTTTGCAGAAAAACGTCGAATTCCAGAGAGATACAGCACACGCAGACGGGAACG